>DASRZG010000061.1:0-11690 GCA_035686585.1 Phycisphaerae bacterium | reverse complement strand
ACCAGTTGGACCGACCCGAAGGCGATCTTCAGCGAGTAAGGCACCACGGGGGCGTGGTACTGGGACAGGAACGCCTCGAGGATGCCCGCCCACACCAGCAGCACCGCCACGCCGAAGATCAGCGTCACCAGCGACGGCAGGATCTCCCGTAGGCGGACCTTCAGCGGCTTGCGGTCGCCCCGGCCGATCAAGGCCGCCCCCAGCACCAGCCCGGCCTGTCCGGCGATGAGGATGGCGGGGATCTCCACCGACCCGTGCGGCAGCAGCCAGGCGGCCAGGAACTCCGATTGCCCGTCGCGGATGTAGTCCAGCATCACCGCCCCCAGGATCGCGCCGTTATGGAACAGCAACACCATCGTGCCCACCGCCCAGGTGGCGCCGAGGGTCATCGCGAGGATCGACACCTTGATGTTGTTGGTCATCAGCATGGTGGAGAAGGCGGTCTTCATCTCCTTGCCCGCCCCGGCGCCCGCCTCCTCCTGGGCGACGCGTTCGCTGGGGCGCATGTCCGCGTGGCCCCATGGCATCAGGACGTGCCGCGAATCCGGGTCGAACCACACCGCCGCCGCGCCGAACACGGCCCCCGCCGCCAGGATGGCCGACGACAGGGCGAACGCACGCCAGTGCCGCCGGAACGTCCGAGGGAATGTCCCGACGAACCATTCGAAGGGGTTGAACCGCCGTTTCCGCTCCCGGCCGGTCGAGTGGATCAGCGCGTACGCCCGCGCCACCAGCGACTCCAGGTGCTCGCGGACCTCCGGGTCGGAGCTGAAGGTCTGGATCCGCGCCAGCCCGGCCGCCGCCCGCTCGTACAGGTAGTGCAGCCGCTTGGCCTGGGCCAGGTCCAGCCTCTTCCTTCCCGAGGGTAGTTCCAGGCGGTCCAGGACGTACTCCAGCTCGTCCCACATGGGCCGCTCGCGCTCGATGAATCGGTCCAGGTCGATGATCACAGCAGTTGCCTTCGCTTGACGTTGACGTACTGCGAGACCAGTTGCGGGCAGAACGACTCGTTCGCCAGCAGGCGGAAGCGCACCCCGCATCGCTGGAGGCCCTTCTCCAGCTCCCGCAGCCTCTGCCACTGGAGGTGTCCGGCCAGGCGGGCGTAGACATCCTCGGCCGAGGAAACGCCCGGGTCGGAGAACACCGCCGCGATCCCCGGCGGCTGGATCATGTTCGCCAGCACCAGGTGCTGCCGGGCGATCAGGCCCACCCCGGCGGCGAAGCTCTCGGAGAGGATCGGGTCGTCCAGGTTGGTCAGGAATACCAGCAGGGCCCGGCGCCGCAGGCGGGCGCGGAGGAACGTGAACACCTCCGAGAAGTCCGGCGTGACGATCCGCGGCTGGAGGGTGTACAGGGCGTCCCGGCACGCGCGGTAGTGGGCCGGGCCACCCTTGGCACGGACGAACGTGTCCACCCCCTCGCTGAAGCTCATCACGCCGAACAGGTCCTGCTGGCGCTGGGCGACCATCCCCAGGATCAGCGCCGCCGACAGGAACCGCTCCAGCGACGTCGGTGGGATCGCCTCCTCCTCGCCGTCGCCGGGCCAGGTGTGCAGCCGGGCGCTCAGGCGCGAGGAATCGATGATGACATACACCTCCTGCGTCCGCTCGATCTGGTACACCTTGGTCACCGGCCGGGCCCGCTTGGCGGTCGCCTTCCAGTGGATCTCGTCGTAGCTGTCGCCGGGGATGTAGTCGCGGAGCTTCTCGAACTCCCGGCCCTGCCCGATCTGGCGGTGGGCGTGGATGCCGAAGCTCCCGCGCGGCAGGAACAGCCCGGCCAGTTTCTTCCGCTCGTGCTGGAGCCCGGGGTAGACGCGGATCTCCATGGGGCCCCCTGCCGCCTTCCGCGTCAGCCAGAACCCCAGCGGGCTGGCAGTGCCGAGGTAGCAGCGGTCCACCTGGAAAAGCCCGCGTTGGGTGGGCAGGCACCGGAAGCGGACGATGGACCATTCGCTTCCGGCCGGCAGGGCGACCTCGACGTCGTCTTCCTCGCAGCCCAGGTCCTCGGGCAGGGGCACCCCCAGGCGGACGCGTCGCCGGCGCATCGACGGGTTCCGCACGCGGACGATCAACTCCCCCTCGACCCCGCGGGTCAGGTGCGCCGAGGCGACCGGCTGGGCGTCCAGCCTGCCGCCGCCGCGATGCATCGTCAGCACCGCGTCCAGCAGCGGCGCCGCCAGCAGCAGCGCGCCGGCCGCCAGCAGCGTGCCGGCGGCTTCCGGGATCGCGGCCGCCAGCAGCGCCAGCGGCACCCCGGCGCCGCCGACCCACCACAGCAGTCTGGACCGCGGGACGATCATCGCGGCACGGTCACCTGCTGGAGGATGGACTGGATCACCTCGGGCACGGTGTGGCCCTCGATCTCATACTCGGGCCTCAGGATCAGCCGGTGCTCCAGCACGGGTGTGGCCAGGGCCTTGATGTCGTCGGGGGTCACGTAGTCGCGCCCCTCGATGGCGGCCTGCGCCCTGGAGGCCACCAGCAGGCTCTGGGTGGCCCGGGGCCCGCCGCCGACCAGGATGGACTCGTGCGTGCGGGTGGCGCGGACGATCTCCACCAGGTAGCCCAGCAGCTCCGGGCGGACCAGGACCTTCTCCAGCGCCGCCCGGAACGACGCCAGGTCCTCGGCCGTCAGTACCGGCTGGACCGACCCGCCCGCCAGCACCCGCTCGGGCGAGTCGTTGCCCAGCATCCTCTGGGCCAGGTGGACCTCCTCCTGCTGCGTCGGGCAGTCCATGCGGATCTTCAGCATGAACCGGTCCTTCTGCGCCTCCGGCAGGGGATAGGTGCCCTCGTACTCGATGGGGTTCTGTGTGGCGAAGACGGTGAAGTCGGCCGACAGCGGGATGGTGTCGCGGTCGATGGTCACCAGCCGCTCCTGCATCGCCTGCAGCAGCGCCGCCTGGGTCTTGGCGGGCGCGCGGTTGATCTCGTCGGCCAGCAGGAAGGTGGTGAACACCGGGCCCTTGACCAGGGTGAACTGGTTGCGGTTGAAGTCGAAGACGTTCGTGCCGGTGATGTCGGAGGGCATCAGGTCGGGCGTGAACTGGATGCGGCTGAACTCGCACCCCAGCACCTGCGCCAGCGTCCGCACCAGCAGCGTCTTGGCGATCCCCGGCACGCCCTCGATCAGGGCGTGGTTGTTGGTGAAGATGGCGATCAGCGCGGCGGTGACGACGGCGTCCTGGCCGATGACGACCTTGGCGACTTCCTTCCGCGTCCGGGCCAGCACCTGGGTCAGTTGATCGAACGTCTTGTCCATTCTTTCGAATCCTCATGCAGGCCCGGCTTGGGCCGTCCAAGGGCGGTTAGGAACACGAATTGCACGAATCAGGACGAATTTCACGAAGACGAAAAGAGTCAGAAGCAGCAACAACAAGTCCGTTCGTGCAATTCGTCTTAATCCGTGTAATTCGTGTTCTCCCGCCTCCTCTTCGCGTCATGTGCGCTCCGTCAGTATCCGGTGGATGAATCGGTACGCCGCCACCAGGTTGCGGTGTTTGCGGGGCATTCGCTTCTGCTCGTTGACGACGGCCTCGACGCGGACGCGGCGGCCCGAGCGGTCGGGCCGGCCCAGGCCGCCGGAGCGGTCCCACTCCGCCAGGCACGCCCCCAGCAGCTCCGACGGCGGGACCGTCCGCCGGAGCAGGTTCACCAGCGCCGCCGAGGAACCCCTGCCTTCCACGGACGCGCCGCTGAGCCGCTCGGCCTGCTCGGGGTCGCGCGGCATGAAGCTGACGGCGTTCTTCCAGATGAACAGGCCCGCCACGCCTACCAGCACAAACAGCAGGCCCGCCAGGTTGTACTGCCGCCCCAGCGCGGCGATGCCGGGGTTTTCCAGGACGCCCAGGTGCATCTCGTCGAACACCACCCGCTCGCCCCCGATCAGCCACGCCAGCACCCCCGGCGAGCGGTTGGCGTGCATGGCCTCGTTGCTGAGAAAATACGAGTCCGTGGCGATCACCACGCTGCCGGTCCCCAGGCGCCGCTCGGCCATCACCGGCATGGTCCCGCGGACGTACACGTTCCGCCAGGCCGGGTCCAGGCTGGAAAGATACATGGGGGTATGCCAGCGGAGCACCGGCTCGATGCCCTCGATGCCTCCCGCCGATTGCACCGCCACGCCGCCGCTCTGGCGGAGGCTGCCGTCGTCTTTGGAGGAGACCGAGAAGCCCATCGCCGCCTGGAGGTGGGCGAGCATGAAGCCCAGGCCGTTCGCGTTGGCCTTGGAGCTGAAGGTGATCACCAGTCTGCCCCCGCCCCGGACGAAGCGCACCAATGGCTCCATCGCGTCTTCCATTCCCTCCGGCACCACAGCCGGGCCCGAGCTGGGGGCCGAACTCGGGGCCGAACTGGGGGCCGACGCGGCGGCGGCGGCCGGTCGAAGATACCACGGGCCCTTGATCCCCAGGTACAGCAGCGTGGTGCCGCTGGGCAAGCTCAAGCGATCGAGGGGGCGATAGTTGCGGGCCACGGACAGCTCTTCCAACTCCGCCAGACTGTCATGCAGGGCCTTGGCGCCCAGCGGATCGGCCCGAAGGGACGAATAGGGAGGATAGATGTCCCCCGTCCGGAAGCGGAACAGCAGCAGCTTGACCGCTCCGAAGACGAACGCCGCCGCCGCCACGATCGCGGCGGCGCGGACCATTTTGCTAGGTCTGGCCAATGTCCCGGATCCTCTTCTGGTTGGCGGTGAAGTGGCGGACGATCGTGTCGGTCACATCGTGCATGCCGTACCAGGAGTCCTCGAAAAAGGTCACGTTGCCGGCGAACGCCTCCGCCAGCCCGGGCAGGGCGTGGCTCCGCCGCGCCAGCTCGGCCTGGTATTCGCGGTTGGACTTGAACCGGGCGATCACGATCAACTCGCATGCCGCCAGCATCGACAGCGACGCCAGGTACATCGCCCGAAGCGCCAGCCGGCGGTCGCCCTGGCGGAACAGGTTCCGCGCCATCTCCAGCCAGCCTTCCTCCGGCATCTCGTCGGCGGTGACCGATTCATCCGCCGGGTCGGGCGCCGCCTCGGCGCCGGCCGGTTCCGCCTCCGCCTGCTTGGTCTTGGAGCGGTCCAGGATCGCCTTGACGATCAGCCAGATGATCGCCGCCACGACCACCACCAGCAGCAGGATGAGCGCCACGGGGATCAGTTCGAGCAAGGCAGCCAACCCAAAGCCCGTCGTCCTGGGCCCCCGGGGCCTGCTCAGCTTGTTTCCCAGCCAGCGGAAGAACCTCCCGACCAGCTTGCCGACCTTGTCCAGCGCCCGCTGGAGGGCGGAGTCGGATTGGTCCTTGACCTTGGCCGCCTTCTCGCGCGGCATCCGCCAGGTGAACTCGCGGCGGGCGATGACGTTGCGAATCGACCGGTCCAGCTTGCCGGGCGCGACGGCGGGGGCGGCGCCTTTGCCCTCGGGCGCCGCCTTGGCGGCCGTTCCCGGCCCGGGTGCGCTGCCGTCAGGTGCGGCCTGGGCCGCCGACGGCGAGGCCGCCCACACCAGCAGCACCAGCGCCACCGCCGCCAGGGGCTTGGCCCCGGGCCGCCTGTTCATGCCCAGGCGCTTCAGGTCGGCCTGGAGGTCCTGCCCCGTCTCCAGCGACGTGTCGTAAAAGCAGCGGAGGACGTAGTATGCCTTGACCACCGGCCCGACGCACAGGTAGGTCGCGCCCAGCAGGATGGCGACGAACGTGGTGTTGAAGGCGTTGAAGCCGCCCCGGCTGAAGGGCGTCTCGATGTCCAGGAAGGCCTTCATCGCTTGCGCCGGCCAGACGATCGCCTCGCTGATGTTCGCGAACACGAACAGCGCCAGCAGCAGCAGGATCAGCCGGACGCCCAGGACCTGGGTGATCCCCCGGGTTGCCCCCCCGGCGGAGCGGACGATGACCGTGCCCAGCCCGGCCGTCCGCCCACCGGCGCCCAGCACGGAGGCGTTGTGGAAGAACGCGCTGACCCACGGCAGCAGCAGGACCAGAGGCATAGTCGGCAGGGACCAGGGCTGGATGGCCGCCTGGACCGCCACCAGCCGGGCGACGCGGGAGCCGGTCCATTCCGGGGGGTCTTCCCCGCACAGGTGCGCCAGAAGCCGTCGGGCGAAGGCCGTCTGCCAGCACTTCATCCAGACGAACAGCAGCGCCATCCCCATCGCCCCGGCGGCCAGCCGCTGGGGGGCGAAGGGGTTGCGGCTCATATCGGTCCAGAAGTACAGCAGCGCCAGCACGAACGGCAGGGAGCCGATGTAGTAGCACGCCAGCGCCCCCGCCGGCCCGCGGCGCAGCAGGTGGACCGCCTCTTCCAGCAGCTCCGTCGGTCCGGACTCGAGTTGGCTCTTGCGGCGGGGTCTCATGTCAGTCCGCGGGGCGTCATTTCAGCCACATGCTCCCCTGGTGGAACTCGTCCGGCAGCGACAGCAGCAGGCGTCCCAGCAGCAGGAACGCCCCCCAGGCGACGACCACGCCCACCATCGCCACCAACGCCCCGACGGCGCCCAGCGTCCGGCGGCGCCGGGCCTGCTCGGCCTCGGCGATCCGCCGCAGGCACTGGGCGCAGGTCAACCGGCCTTCGTGTTCGGTGACGCATTCCCGGCAGAAGTACCGCCGGCAGTGGGGGCATCGCGCGGCGGCCTCACGCTGCGCGTGGTGAAAGCAGCGCTTCGCGGAGAGGCTCTGGTTGTCGGCGGTCTGAAACGGCAAACGCTTCGGTCCTCACAACCACGTCCTGGGTCTCGGGCGTCGCCCCGCACACTGAGTTTGCGCCCGCAGGCCCCCAAATGCAAGGCCATCTCCGGCCCCAATCGGCTCGGCTGTTCTTTTGGAAATTCTCCACCTTCCACTTGAAGAATAGGTATTCACGTACTAGAATACCGCATTATGACATCCGGCGTATTGCGAATCTCGGAAGCGGCTTCGCTGGCGATGCATACGATGTCGCTGCTGGCGGGGCGGAACGGGCGGCGGTTGAGCACGGCCCGGATCGCCGAGGTGCTGGGGGCGTCGGAGGCGACGCTGTCGAAGGTGATGCAGCGGCTGGGGCGGGCCGGGCTGGTCGAGTCGGTCCGCGGGCCCCACGGCGGGTTTGCCCTCTCCGTCGATCCCGCCGCCACCACGCTGATGGACGTATACCAAGCCGTGGAGGGCGCGATGCCGCCCACCGGGTGCCTGCTGGGCAAGCCCGTCTGCCAGGGCGGCGTCTGCATCCTGGGCGGGATGATCCAGACCGTCGACCGCCAGGTGCGCGATTACCTGGAGAAGGTGACGTTGGCCGAGGTGGCCGGGAGCTTCCAACTGCCCGGCCGCGAGAGGAACCATGAACAGAAACATCGTCAGGATTGACCCGGACAAGTGCGACGGGTGCGGGCTGTGCGTGACGGCGTGTGCGGAAGGCGCCATCGAGATCGTCGACGGCAAGGCCCGCCTGGTCAGCGACATCTACTGCGACGGGCTGGGCAACTGCCTGGGGGAGTGCCCCCACGACGCGATCACCATCGAGCAGCGCGAGGCCGACGCCTTCGACGAGCAGGCCGTCGAGCGCCGCCTGGCCGGCGCCGCCGGGGCGAGCCCCTGCGCGGGAGGGGGTTGCCCGGGCTCGGCCGTCCGGGCGCCGGCGTCCAGGCCGGTCGCCTCCGCCGCCGGCGACGCCGCCACGCTGGGCAACTGGCCGGTGCAGTTGGCCCTGGCGCCGCCGACGGCACCGTACTTTGACCATGCCGACCTGCTGATCTCCGCCGACTGCGTGGCCTTCGCCCTGCCCGACTTCCACAGCCGCCTGCTGCCGGGCAAGACGACGCTGATCGCCTGCCCCAAGCTGGACGACCGGATCGAGGCCTACGTCCAGAAGCTCACCGCGATCCTCCAGACCCACGACGTCAAGTCGGTGACGGTGGCGCACATGGAGGTGCCGTGCTGCACCGGCATCGTGATGATCGTTCGCCAGGCCATCAAGCGGGCGGGGGCCGATGCCCTCCCGTTCCGCGACATCACCATCGGTATCGACGGGACCATCAAGGCGGAGTCGTGATGTGGCGGCGCTTCCAGGCACGGTATCTACCCTGGGTGCCACAGGCTGCTTGCAGCCTGTGCGGGATGGGGACGGGTGCCCACGAGCATCCCCCCTGCCCACACGGGCTGCAAGCAGCCCGTGGCACCCAGGCCCCGGTAAACAGGTACGAACCCGGTGGCAAACAACGGCCGCTACGCCGCGGGCCAAGGGATCGCTGGCATGTTGAGCGAATGTGTGAAGTGTGGAGAGGAGTTGGACTGGCTGACTGGAAGCTGCACAGCGAAAGGACCTGACTGATGACCATGTTCTGCTACCAGTGCGAACAGACCGCCAAGGGGACCGGGTGCACGGCCTTCGGCGTCTGCGGGAAGGACCCCGAAAGCGCCACCCTCCAGGACCTGCTGGTCCACGCCGCCAAGGGCGTGTCGATGTACGCCCACCGCGCCCGCCGGCTCGGCGCGTCCGACGGCGAGGTGGACGTGTTCGTGATCGAGGCCCTGTTCACCACCGTCACCAACGTCAACTTCGACCCCCAGCGGCTGGCGGAGTGCGTCCGCAAGGCGGCCCAGGTCCGCGACCGCGCCCGCGACCTGTACGAGCAGGCATGCAGGCGGGCGGGCAAGGAGCCGGAGAAGCTGTCCGGCCCGGCCGCGTTCGCCCCGGCCGCCGACATGGACGGCCTGCTCGCCCAGGGCAGGGAGGCGGGCCTCCAGCCTCGCCGCCAGTCCCTCGGCGACGACGTCGCCGGCCTGGAGGAGCTGATCCTCTACGGCCTGAAGGGCGCCGCCTCCTACGCCGACCATGCCCAGATCCTCGGCGTAAGCGACGAGCAGGTCTACGCCGGCTTCCACGAGATCCTCGACTCCCTGACGCGGCACGACCATTCGGCCGAGGAGCTGACGGCGACGGCGTTGCGGGTCGGCGAGTTGAACCTGAAGGTCATGGGCCTGCTGGACAAGGCCAACACCGGTGCCTACGGGGACCCCGAGCCCACCGCCGTGCGGGTGACGCCGGTGGCGGGCAAGGCCATCGTCGTCTCCGGGCACGACCTGAAGGACCTGGCCATGCTGCTGGAGCAGACCGCCGGCAAGGGCGTCAACGTCTACACCCACGGCGAGATGCTGCCCGCCCACGGATACCCCGAGCTGAAAAAGCACCCCCACCTCGTCGGCAACTACGGCGGGGCGTGGCAGGATCAGCGGAAGGAGTTCGGCAACTTCCCCGGCGCGATCCTGATGACCACCAACTGCATCCAGAAGCCCACGGAAGGCTACAAGGGCAGGATCTTCACCTCCGGCCTGGTCGCCTGGCCCGGCGTGACCCACATCGCCGACGGGGACTTCACCCCCGTGATCGAGGCCGCCCTGGCGGCCGATGGGTTCGCCGAGGACGGGCCGGCCAAGACCATCATGGTCGGCTTCGGGCACCAGGCGGTGATGGGAGTCGCCGGCAAGGTTATCGAGGCCGTCAAGAGCGGGGCGATCCGTCACTTCTTCCTGATCGGCGGCTGTGACGGCGCCAAGCCCGGGCGAAACTACTACACCGAGCTGGCTCAGGCGGTCCCGGACGACTGCGTGATCCTCACGCTGGCGTGCGGCAAGTACCGCTTCAACAAGCTGAGCTTCGGCGAGATCGGCGGCATCCCCCGCCTGTTGGACATCGGCCAGTGCAACGACGCGTACTCGGCCATTCAGATCGCCGCGGCCTTGGCCAAGGCCTTCGACACCGACGTCAACTCCCTGCCGCTGTCGCTGATCCTGTCCTGGTACGAGCAGAAGGCGGTGGCGATCCTGCTGACCCTGCTGCACCTGGGCATCCGGGACATCCGCATCGGCCCGTCCCTGCCGGCCTTCGTGACCCCGCCGGTGCTGGACGTTCTGGTCAGGAACTTCAACATCACCCCGATTTCCACACCCGAGGCCGACCTCAGGGCTATACTTGGGTAATTACGCCGTTTGCGGTACAGAGCCGCCGGCCGCATCCCGCCCCGTGCGCGGACCGGCCCACCCGAAGCCAAGGTAGCAGGGACGAGACCATGGAAACCACAGAAGGCGGAACCACCTTCAAGGGCAAGCCTTTGACCCTCGTCGGCCCGCAGATCGACGCGGGCGACGAGGCCCCGGACGTGACGCTGCTGGCCAATGACCTGTCCAAGGTCGCCCTCTCCGACTACGCGGGCAAGGTTCGTGTGCTGGTCAGCGTGCCCTCGCTCGACACGCCCGTCTGCGACACCGAGGCCCGGCGGTTCAACGCCGAGGCCGCCGGGCTGGACCGGGACGTGGTCGTGCTGGTGATCAGCATGGACCTGCCATTCGCCCAGGCCCGCTGGTGCGCCGCGGCCGGGATCGACCGCGTGGCGACCCTGTCCGACCACCGCGAGGCCGCCTTCGGCCAGGCGTACGGCGTGTTGATCCGCGAGCTGCGGCTGCTCGCCCGCGCGGTATTCGTGGTGGACGCCGAGGGCAAGGTTGCCTACACTCAGCGGGTCCGCGAGATGACGGACGAGCCGGACTATGAAGACGTCCTCCATGCGGTCCGGCAGATCATGTCCTCGGCAGGCCGTTAGGGTACCCGGACAGCGCAGGCGGATGCGCTGTGCCCCCGTGGTGCCCTCAACGCAATTCGTGCAACTCGTGTCTTCCATCACCCCGCCCCGCCCGGTCCGGGGAATCCTCCGCGGCTCCGGGACGGCGGGCAACGACAGAGAGAAAGGAGCGCAAGTTCATGGCCAAGAGGCTGGAAATCTACAAGTGCGAGGAATGCGGGAATATCGTGGAAGTCCTCCAGGGCGGCGACGGCGAGCTGGTCTGCTGCGGTCAGCCGATGAAGCTGCTGGAGGAGAAGACCGCCGACAAGACGGTGGAGAAGCACGTCCCGCTGATCGAGAAGGCCGACGGCGGGTTCAAGGTGAAGGTGGGCTGCACGCCGCACCCGATGACCGAGGAGCACTGGATCCAGTGGATCGAGCTGCTGGTCGACGGCAAGGCGTACCGCCAGTTCCTCGACCCGGGCGATGCGCCCGAGGCCTTCTTCGCGGTCGAGGGAGACAACGTTTCGGCGCGGGAGCACTGCAACATCCACGGGCTGTGGAAGGGCCGGTGACATGCTGAACGAAAAGATCGAGAAAGCGTTCAACGAGCAGCTCCTGGCGGAGACGTACTCCGCCTACCTGTACTGGTCGATGTCGGCCTGCTTCGACGCGATGAACCTGTCGGGATTCGCCAACTGGATGCGGGTCCAGGCGCAGGAGGAGATGACCCACGCGCTGAAGTTCTACCACTTCCTCATCGGGCGCGGCGGGCGCGTCACCCTCGGGGCGATCGAGGCCCCGCCGGCGCAGTGGGACTCGCCCCTGGCGGTCTTCGAGGAGGTCCTGGCCCATGAGCGGAAGGTGACGGGCCTGATCAACGGGCTGGTCGAGATTGCCCAAGCAGAGCGCGACCACGCGACGAGCGCCATGTTGCAGTGGTTCATCACCGAGCAGGTCGAAGAAGAGGCAAGCGCGGACGACGTGGTGCAGAAGCTCAGGCTCATGGCGGATGCGCCGGGCGGTCTGTTCATGCTGGACCGGGAACTGGCGCAGCGGGTCTTCACGCCGCCGGCGCCGCAAGGGAGTGCGCAGTGATGTTCAGCGGAAGAGAGGTCTTCGATATCGCGATCCAGATCGAGCGGAACGGTTCGGCCTTCTACCGCCGCGCCAT
>DASRZG010000060.1:0-4911 GCA_035686585.1 Phycisphaerae bacterium | reverse complement strand
CTGTCGGTGCAGTCGTACACCCAGCCTTCGCACGGCTCGGCGTCGTACAACGGCAGCGGCAGGTTCAGCTACACTCCCGCCAACAACTACAACGGCTCGGACAGCTTCACGTACACCGTCACCGATGGCGCGGGCGGGTCGGACACGGCCACGGTGAGCATCACCGTCACGGCCGTCAACGATGACCCCATCGCGGCCGCCGACGCCTACTCGGTCGACCAGGACGAGGCCCTGGTCGTGGACGCCGCCGCCGGCGTGCTGGCCAACGACACGGACGTGGACAGCGCCGGACTGACGGTGACGGTCGCTTCGGAGCCGGCACACGGTACGGTGTCACTGGCGGGCGACGGGTCCTTCACCTACACGCCCGACGCGGGCTTCTACGGCTCGGACAGCTTCACGTACACCGTCAGCGACGGAGCGGGCGGGACGGACACCGCGACGGCGGCGATCACCGTAAACATCGCCAACCGCGCCCCGCGGGGGCGGACGGACTACGCGGTCAGCGCCGGCGAGCCGATCACGCTGACGGCATCGCGACTGCTCGCCAACGATACCGATCTCGACGGGGACGCCCTGACGCTGGTGTCCGTCGCCTCGACGGGGCAGACCAAGGGAACGGTCAGCCTCAGCGGCGGGGTGGTGACCTACACGCCCGGCGGCTCGTACGACGGGGACGCACGGTTTACCTACACGGTTCGGGACGCCGACGGCGCCACAGGCGTCGGAACGGTGGTGGTGGCGGGCGAAGGCCTGACGGTCGAGGCCGGGGCGAGGGTCCAGTTCACCGACGCCACCGGCGACCGGGTGACCGTCACGCTGACCGGGCCCGGCCAGGCGGTCCTGTACCTGAGCGACCCCGCCGGCTCAGACGCCCTCGGCGTCGTCGTCAGCGGCACGACGATGCAGTCGACGCTGAAGATCGTCACCTCGGGCAGGAGGACGGACACGACCGTCGGCGGCATGGAGGTCGACGGCTCGCTCAGACGCCTGGACGCCCGGACGACCGTACTCGCGGGCGAGCTGATCGTTACGGGCGTGATCGGACAGGTCAAGCTGATGGACGTGGCGGCCGGGGCCGACATCGACATCAATACCGATCAGGCGGCGGCCGAGGGGGTCAAGCCGATCTCACTGCAACTTCGCCGCGTGGCCGATGCGTCGCTCCACACCAACGGCCTGGCTATCGGCACGCTCCAGGTGGCCGAGTGGCTGGACGAAGACGGCGAGGCCGACGAGATCAGCGCCTCGTGGCTGGGTGCGCTCAAGGTCAAGCCGGTCGGTGGGATCGGCAGCGGGCGGTTCGGTGCGAGCCTGGCGCTGGACGGGTCGATGGCGAACGGCTTGTCGTTGCGGCAGGCGGCGGTTGCGGGCGGCCTGACCGGCGGGCAGTGGATTCTGTCGGGCGATCTGGGGGTGCTCGCCGCCGGCGCGGTCGACGCGGGCTGGGAGCTGGATGCCGGCCGGGTTGGGGCCGTCAAGGTCTCCGGAAACGCGGCTGGGACCTGGGCGGTCCGGTGCCTGGGGAACATGAACGTCCGGGGAAACCTGGATGGAGCGCGGATCGACCTGTCGGGTCTGGACGTCTCCGGCGAGGTACCGGAGTCGGCGCCGGCGGCGACTACGATGGGGAAGCTGAACGTGGCCGGATGGATTCGCGACACGGTGGTCAACTCGGCCGGTGGGATCAAGTCGGTGGCTGCGGCGGGGATGGACGGGGCGAGCATCCTGGCCGGGACGAACGGCGTGGACGAGGTCCACTCGACCGATGACTTCGCCGCGGACTGCCTGATCGGCAGCGTGATGGTCCGGGGCGTCCGCGCCGGGGCGGGCTTTACCGACAGCTTCCGGAACACGAAGATCGCCGCCCGGCGGATGGGCAGGCTGGTGCTCCAGTACGCCCGGACCGCCGGCGACGGGGGAGTTTCGACGGTCAGCGCCGAGACCATCTCGTCGCTGATCCTGTCCGACTCCATCGGCCACAACCGGTACACCGCGCTGTGGCAGCCGGGGGAGGTCGTCAGCGCCGCCGACCTGGCGGTGCGGATTCTGTAAATCAGCTCCGTAGCGTCCCGCGGCCGCGGCGTGGGCAGCCCGTCGCGGTCTGCCTCC
Organism: Phycisphaerae bacterium; assembly: GCA_035686585.1. Taxonomy (GTDB): domain Bacteria; phylum Planctomycetota; class Phycisphaerae; order SM23-33; family SM23-33; genus DASRZG01. The sequence goes on along the minus strand of DASRZG010000060.1, from coordinate 2,799 downwards.
ACGCCCTCGGGCGGCGGGGGCGCGACAGTCCGCATTCCAGGGGTCTGGCGTGCACGTCAACAGCGCCAAAAGGCAAGCCGGGCGGCTGGCCTTGTGGCGATGTGCGTGTGTACTCCGCCTCGCGGCAATTTGGCCGAAACCTTTTCCATGCGAGTGCGTCTAAGGCGATGATGTGCACGGTCCGCGCCGGTGGCGCGGGCCTTCTGACGGCTTGTGGATAAAGGGAGCTTGCGATGGCACGTCTGGCATGGATCGTGGCGTTGGCGTTGGCGGCGGCGGCGGGGCGGGCGCCGGCGGCGGGGGAAATCGGCTTCGTCGAGGAATTCGCCCTGGCCAAGGACCGCACGGTCCCCCTGGCCCAACTGATCCCCGGCACCGAGGAGTACTACTACTACCACTGCCTGCACTACCAGAACATCGGGCAGTTGGACAAAGTGGACGAGCTGCTGAAGCCGTGGATCGGCCGCAACAACCAGACGGCGTTGAATCGCCAGATCCAGAACCGCCAGGCCCTGCTGCGGTACGAGAAGGATCCCAAGACCGCGCTGGCGTATCTCAAGACGCACCTGGGGCTGCGCTTCGACCACCAGCGGGAACGCCTGGACACCAAGCCCAACCTGCCCACCTCGCTGGACCCGCGCCGGATCGCGGAGGAGACCCTCACCCAGGACGCCTTCTCGCGCTACGGCAACAGCCTGGGCGGCTTCGAGGACGTTGCCCTGGACTGGCTGGCGGCCCGTCCGCTTACCCCGGAGCGCCTGCGCGACCTGCTTCGCCGCCTGAAACGCCCCGACGTGCCGAACCTGCCCAAGCTGGTGGTCGACGACCTGAACAGCCGGCTGGGCGGGACGTTCGGGTCGCTGCCGATCCACCGGCAACTGCTGCGGGCGCAGCTCGACGAGTGCCTCAAGCTCAAGGGCGACCTGATCAACGACGGCAACTTCGTCAACGCCTGCATCGCCAAGCTCCAGCCGGGGCCGGACGAGGATTTCGCCCACGACCCCAAGGTCCGCCGGGCGTACATGGACAGCCTGTGGGCGTTCGTCAACAGGCTGGCGCCGGCGTTCAACTCCCTCAAGGCCAACGTGCTGCACGGGCGGCTGGTGTTCGACCGGTCCCAGGGAACCTGGGACAAGGACCGCTTCCTGACTTACATCAAGCTCCCGCGGAATCTGTATTACGTGAACCCCGAGTACATGAAGGACAACGAGAACCGCCGCTGGGCGGTCAACGTCAACGCCGACTACCGCGCGGTGACGGGCTTCGGGGCGATCGGCAACGATGACGAGCTGATCCGCAGCTACCTGGCGCACTTCCTCGTCCAGGAGGACCGGACCGCCGCCTACGCCCCGTATCTCCGCGAGGAGTACGTGGCGGCCGTGTTGGCCGAGACCAGGATCCTCCACGGCATCGGCGACCAGGAGAAATGGTTCTCGCTGCTGGGGGCCGGGGCGGTCAAGGCCCTCAAGGAGCGGGTGGACCTGGACTTCGACTGGGCGAACAGCGAGGTCTTCGGCCCGGACGAGAAGGTGGGCCTGGACGTTCACGTCAAGAACGTCGACAAGCTCATCGTCAAGGTCTTTCGCGTCAATGCCCTGAACTACTACCGGGACGTGGGCGATGAGGTGGACATGGCGGTCAACCTGGACGGGCTGGTCGCCAATTCCGAGGAGGTGCATACCTACGACCTGCCGGCGCTGCGGCGGGTGAAGCGGCGTTTCGAGTTCCCCGGGCTGACCCAGCGCGGCGTGTACGTGGTCGAGCTGATCGGCAACGGCAAGAGCTCCCGGGCGCTGATCCGCAAGGGCCAGCTCCGCCACGTCGTGCGGACCTCGGTGGCCGGGCAGATATTCACCGTGCTGGACGAGGCCGACAACAAGCTCGCCGACGCCCGGCTGTACCTGGGCGGGCGGGAGTACACCGCCGACAAGGACGGCGAGATCATCGTCCCCTACACCAACCGGCCCGGGCGGACGCCCGTGGTGCTGGCCCACGGCGATTTCGCCTCGCTGGACCACTTCGACTACCAGTCCGAGAGCTACGCCCTCCAGGCCGGCATCTACGTCGACCGCGAGGCCCTGCTGACGCGGAAGAAGGCGTCGGTGGTGATCCGCCCCGCCCTGAGCGTCAACGGGATCGGCGCGCCGCTGTCGGTGCTCAAGGAGGTGACGCTGGTGATCACCTCCACCGACCTGGACGGGGTGAACACGACCAAGGAAGTGGGCGACTTCAAGCTGTCAGAGGATCAGGCCGCCACGTACGAGTTCCTCGTTCCCGACCGGCTGACGAAGATCGCGTTCACGGTCAAGGCCAAGGTGGAGGTCTTAAGCGCCGGCGGCAAGAAGGTGGACCTGGCGGCCGGGGCGGTCTTCGACCTCAACGGCGTCCTGCGGACCGAAAAGGTCGAGGACCTGCACCTGGTCCACGCCGGGGGCAAGTACTTCATCGACGTCCTGGGCCGCAGCGGCGAGAGCCGCCCCGACCGGCCCGTGGCTTTGCAGATCAAGCACCGCCAGTTCAAGCAGCCCGCGCAGGTGACGCTCCAGAGCGACCCGGCCGGGCGGGTGACGCTGGGGCCGCTGCCGGAGATCGACTGGGTCGAGGCCCGCGGGCCCGAGGGCACCGCCCACCGCTGGGAGATGGTGACCGACGACCACACGCAGCGGGCGAACGTCCACGGGCGTGTCGGCAGGGCGGTGCTGGTGCCATACATGGGCAAGTCCCCCCGGGCCGACCGGTCGGAGCTGTCGCTGCTGGAGGTCCGCGGCGGGACGTACGTGAACGACTGGTTCAAGGCGC
>DASRZG010000059.1:0-7170 GCA_035686585.1 Phycisphaerae bacterium | reverse complement strand
CCCTTGGCGTCCGGTTCGAAGCCGCCCATCTTGAGCAGGTTGTGGTCGCTGCCGACCAGGTCGATGGGGGCGGTCTTGCCGCCGGGGCGGGGGGCGTTGACGATGCGATAGCGCAGCGTCTGGGCGGCGTCAATGCGGGGGATCACGAACAGCAGCTCGTCGTTGCCGGGCTGGTCGTACGGGGGGAGCTTCTCGATCCGGTGGGGCACCTCGGTTCCGTCGGGTGCGAGCACGCGGAAGCCATCGGGCGAAACCGACCCGGCCGGCAGGTTCCGGCCGAGCACGGTGTAGACCTTCAGCACGACCGGCCACTGCAGTTTGGGCTGGCCGGTGGTGTTGGTCAGGTCGACCTGGACGGAGTAGTCGCCGCGGGCGAAGCCGGGCGCGGCAAGGAGGATCGCTGCGGTCAGGACACGCAGGGGCGTCATGGTGCACCTCCGGGATTTCGTGGTGGCCGGGACCGTCGAACGTGTGGCGGCGATCTTACCACGGATTCGAGGATGGGCAAGGGAATGGGGCAGGTTGGCGGCGTCGTGGGGCTAGGGAATACGCTTGACGTGGCTCCACTGCCAGCCGGGATCGTCCCAGTCCCAGGAGGCGACGGTCATACGGGTTCCGATGCGTGCCCGGGGTCCGTTGTGTTGGGGCGTCATGACTGTGCGGCCGGGCCGGGTTGGGTCAAGGCTGTCCTCAGTCGCGGCGGGCGCAAAGACAAGGCCGATCCGGCTCTGGCGGACCGGCCTGGGGGGACGGGTGGATGATGGGATTCGAACCCACGACTCCCTGGACCACAACCAGGTGCTCTAACCAACTGAGCTACATCCACCATCGGCGCCGCGGGGCGGCGGGTCTGTCGAACGCATAACTCTATCGGCGAAATGCCGGCCCTGTCAACCCTGATCCGCGTGTCCGTGCGCGCAGCCCGGGCCGGCGCGGGATCGCCTCCTCGGGCTTAAGCATCCGCACTGGACGTGGTTGCGGGGATCGGGGGCGCCCATGACGCTCCGACTTGGTCGGGGGGATGGCTCTGGCTTCCCCTGGTGGCCGCCGGCGCCCAGGGAGGCGGGGTCGGCGGGGCGGTTCGGCGTTCTGGGACGAGTTGGAGGCGTCGGATTTTGCGACATTTTGCCGGCGCGTTGAGCCGATAGGAATAGGCGGTCAGAGGACCTGCCGCCGCATGGCGGGCGGTTTGGCGGTCGCCGGGCGCGCCGGGCGAGGAGGCCGAACCTCTCGTGTGGGCCTAAGCGTTTCTCTGGCAGGATATTAAGCAAGCTGGTGACAGGTTGGGGACCCGGGGAAAGCTTCTTGACACCCGCGGAAATCGGCCGGTAGACTTGAGGGTTGCCATACGCGTCCGGCGATCCTTCGTGGCCGGTTCGGCGGAACCGGCCGGAATACTCGGAAGTGAGGTGTCCGCCCCGCCCCGTCGTTGCGGCCGCGGCAGCCCGGACGGACCCGGGACGGATGCCAGACCCGCGGTGTAAGAAGAGAGAGGGGGCATGATATGGCCCGAATCGGACGGTGGTCGATTGGCCCGGCCGGTAGCCGGATTGCACTGGCGCTTTCGCTTGTGATGGCGGCGGCGGCCGGGGGCTGCCACAAGGGCGCCATCCAGATGGCGTTCTACACGGACAATCACAATCAGTATCCCCGCGCGGACTGCACCGACGACGTCTTCTACCTGTTCGAGGGAGACGAGTACCTGTACGTCGATTGGCAAGACGTTCGGGTGATGCGGATTTCGGTGGTGCGGGTGGACAAGAACTACGCCGTTCGCGGCTGGGCCGCCGACCCATTGGGCGTGCGGGGCAGCGACCGCTTTCACGTCCGCGTGGAGGGCCTGGTCGCCCCCGCCTCCAAGGCCGAGGTCACGGTGATGGAGTCCCAGTGGGGCAAGGCGGACGTTCCCAACGTGGGCACGGTGCACCTGCTGATCGACGAGACGCAGTACGGGCGCGCCCGGCTGGATCGGGTGAAGATCGATTTCGCCCCGGAGTTCCTCAATCGGGTCCGGGGCATGGTGCTGGCGCCGCCGGAGCGCGTGGGCGACCTGTGGCGGTTCCGCAAGCGGACGGTCGTCACGGACGTCGTCTCCGACCAGCCCGACGGCCGGAAGGTGGACTACCGGTATGTGCCCACGAAGTTGCTGGCGAATCCCAGCCGGCTGAACGTGCCCAAGATCCGGGTGCAGGTCAGCCGCAAGTCGGTGCTGCGGAAGGTCCGCAACTACGCCTACTACGAGGAGTGGGAATACTGGCCGGTCGTCCCCGTCGGTCGGGGCAGCGGCCCGATGCGGACCGCGCCGGTCAAGACCGAGCGTGTCGGTCCGCTGCAGACGGAGTCCAAGGCGACGGAGCACCCGGGCGCCGAGGGCCCGGCGGCGGGGGAGAGCATCCGTTTCGTCTTCGACGTGCCCAACCCCCCGCCCGGGTGGGCCAAGCCGGCGTATCTGTCCGATCGGAATGTGGTCGCCGACGAGAAGGGCGTGGCGGAGTTGGACCTTTGGGACATCATTCCCGCGGCCACGCTGCCGTATGACTCGCTGACGATCACCGTCAAGGCGGCCGAGGACGGCGACCAGTCCTCCCGCCCGCAGACCGTGGAGCTTCAGCGGACCGAGCTGGTGGGGTGGTACCCGTACTGGCTCCAGAGGCCGCGGTGACCGGACCGGCGAGACCGCCGGCGGAAAGAGGACAGGCGACGATGAGACCAATGCCAAACACCGTGGTTGTGGCCGGGGCGATCCTGCTGGCTTGGGCGGCTGCCGGCGGGGCGGACAAGGACGCCAAGCCGGCGGAGGCGGGTTTCGAATACCAGGGCCTGGTTCCCCGGCAGGACGTGGAGGCGGGGGAGCGCCAGGCGTCGGAGGCCGCGGCCCTGTCGGGCCTCAGCTCGGAGCAGCGGGCGGCGGCGCTGAACAACCGCGCGTTCTGGCGGTTCTTCCAGGCGCGGTACGACGAGGCGCTGACGGACCTGGACGAGGCGATCAACCTGGACGGGCAGAGCGCCTACTACGCCAACCGGGGCATCATGCGCCGGATGCTGGGGGACTGGGACAAGGCCCGCGCCGACTATGACAAGGCCCTGAAGATCGATCCCAACAACGCCTACGCCCACAACAACCTGGGCTGGCTGACGCTGCGGGAGGCGCAGAAGCTCGCTCCCGGCAAGGAACGCTCCGAGAAGGTCCAGCAGGCGCAGAAGCACTTCCGCAACGCCATCGACTGCCAGACGGACGACAAGCTCTCGCAGCCGTTGGCGCAGGTGAACCTGGCCGCGGCGTGCCTGGCCGACGGGGAGCTGGAGGCCGCGCGGCAGAGCCTGACGGCCGCCCGCGGCGCCCCAAAGGTGTTCCCCTGGGCCCAGCAGTGCGCCCTGCTCAACCAGGGCGAGCTGGCCCGTTGCGACGGCGACTGGCAGCAGGCCCTGGACGCCTACCAGAAGGCGTATGAACGGGGCAGGGCGAGGTACCTGCCGCCCCCGTCATCGAAGCTGGAGAAGGCCCCGTGGGACGAAGCCGACGAGAACCCGTGGATTCTCCAGCGGCTCGGCGCCGCCCAGCTGGTCCTGGGCCGGTACGACGAGGCGCAGAAGAACCTCTCGACCGCGGCGGAGAAGTTCGGCCCCCAGCGCGTGGCCGGGCGGTATGCCTCGCTGCTGGCGGCGCTGGCCAACGCGCACCGCAACAACCGCAAGGCCATCTATGTCGAACGGAGCGAGGGCAAGCCGAAACGGTGGGTGGACGCGGTGGAGCTGTACCTGGCGGGGCGTCTGAGCGAGCGGGCGCTGGCCTCGGCGGCGCGGGACGACGACCCCAAGGCGCGGCAGGGGAAGGAGTGCGAGATGGCCTACTACGTGGGCCAGAAGAAGCTGTTGGAGGGCAAGGCCCAGGAGGCGCGGGAGTCGTTCCGCCAATGCGTCCGCCTGTCCGAGCCGCGCCGGCTGGAGCGGACCATGGCCGCCCACGAGCTCCAAGACAAGGCGAAGACCGACTAGCACAGCGGCGCCCCGACCGATCCGTCACCGGGCCGGGGCGCCTGGACACAGGCACATGCAGGTACCGCGGCGAGGACAACCCGGCTGGATCGCACTCGGCGGCGCGCTGGGCTGGGCGCTGGCTTGGGCGGGGTCGGTCCCGGCCGGCGCGCAGACCGCGACCGGTCCGAACGTGGTCGCCCATCCCTACAGCCCGCCGGCGCGGGTGAATAAGATCACCACGCTGATCAACGCGATCTCCACGATGTCCGGCCGGGACAAGACGCGGGAGAAGTACATCGACGAGATCGTGTCCGTCACCGCTCATGCCGCCGCCGACGGGCACACCTCCGCCAATGCCGATCATTGGCAGGCGCTGGGGGCGGAGCGGCGGAACTTCCTGCTCCGCCGGCAGCAGGAGGCCCGCGGCGGCACCGAGCCGGACAAGAAGCGGTTCGAGCAGGACAAGGCACTGTGGTGCCGCCTGCAGATGCTGGAGGCGGCCGCCCACATCGTCGACGGGGGCGACCGCAACATCCTCCAGGCGGTCAACATCCTGGAGCAGGTGCTGGCGGAGGCCGGGGAGATCAAGGACGCTGTCGATCGCGGGGACATCGAGGACCGGGTCAAGGCGTTGGGCTCGGCGGCGCTGATGCTGAAGCCGGGCCCGCCGCCGGCGGCGGGGGTGGCCAAGCGGTTCTCCGTCGCCAAGGACCGCGCGGGCCTCCGCGATCTCGTCGCGGGCCTGTATGCCGAGACGGATCCGCCGGCGGGCGGGGCGGTGGTCGCCCGGACCCGCCAGGCGATTCAGGAGCTGGCGCCGGCGCGCCCGCCGGCGCCGGCCCGCAAGCCCAACCGCTACCGCCAGGAGGCCGAGGGCATCGTCGCCGGGGCGGTCGATACGTTCCTGGAGTCGGTGACGCTCATCAAGGACTACGACGTCCTGCTGGGCGAGCAGCTCGCCCGCGCCGAGGAGTCCGCCAGCCGGTACCGCATCCCGCCGGCGCTGGAGGCCGCCTATCAGGCCGCGATCGCCGGCAAGCACCGCCAGCTCGAGATCCACGAGGCCTTCCGGCAGTGGACGGAAGATCCCCACGGGCAGGAGGAGCGGACGGCGCGGGCCCTCAAATCCATCCCGCCCGAGCAGTTCCCGACCCTGCGATACTACCAGGCCGTCTTCGACGCCTGGCGGACGGACAAGCTGTACCGGCGTGACAACCTGGACGAGTCGCAGCACAGCTACGCGCAGCTGCTGGAGGTGTACCGCGCCGAGCTGAACCGGGCGCGGCGCGAGACCCCCGGGGTGGTCGCCGCCGGCACCAGCCGCCTGGAGCAATACGCCAAGGCATTGCTGGACCTGTACGGCAAGGGCTCCCGCCCGGAGGGCATGCGCGTGCTGGGCGGGTCCGCGTGGGACGCCGGCTCGCCCCTCCAGCGGGGCCTTCAGCGGGCGGTGGAGTATCACCTGCTCCGCCATTCCGCCACCGGGGCGACCGGGGTCACCGGAACGGCCCAGGCGTGGCAGCAGCGCCTCGCCGACGCCACCGGCCTGTGCCAGCGTCTCCAGCAGGATGGCCAGGCGCCCGACGCCGAATGCCTGGGCGCCTACCAGAAGCTCCAGAAGCAGATCCAGGAGGAATTGGACAAGCTGGTGCAGACGGCCGCCGCCCGGCAGCTCGAGCAGGTTCGGCAGATGATCCAGGCCGGGCAGACCGCCGAGGCCCTGGCCATGGCGGTCGGTGCGGGAGGGGCGAACCTGCCGGCCGAGGCCCTGCTGCTGGTGTTCCGCTCGGCCGTTCGGGGCGAGACGGTCGGCGACGCCGACCGGCGGCTGGAGATGTACCGGCTCGGGGGGATGCTGCTGTCGTGCCCGCTGTCGGCGGCGCAGCGGCAGGAGGCGGACGCGCTGGTGGACGAACTGTGCGTCTGGGATGAGTTCTACCGGATCGGGGCCGATTCGGAGGGAGCCCGCCGGCAGGGGGCGCTGGCGATTCGGGCGGTGCTGGCGGGGGCGGCGGCGGCTCGCCAGCCGGATCAGCACCGGTACGCCCGGATTCGCCGCGTGGCCGAGGAGATGAAGCCGCCCGGGCGGTGGGACCCGCGCGTGGGCCCGCTCGCCCGGCGGATCTGGCTGGAGGGCCTGATCGACGCCGAGGAGTACGACGGCGCCCACGCCTTTCTGGCGGCGCGGGCGTCGTGGCTGGACCTGCGGAAGCTGGCGGGGGACCAGCGGGAGCTGCCCGACCGGATCACCCGGCTGATCGGGCACTACATCGAATCGCCCCGCACGGCGGCCGACCTGGCGACGTCCCTGCCGCGGGCGCGGTCCCTGCTGGACCGGCCCGACCTGCCGCTGGCGGCGACGGTGTCGGACCCGCTGCGGCGCCGGCTCGGGGAGCGGTATCAGGCGCTGCACGCCGCCGACGTCATCACCGCGCCGCCGGGGGGGGCCTTCGCCGCCCTGCGGGCGCGGGCGGGGGACGTCCCTGCCGGCGCCTCGCCGGACGCCGAGGGCCAGGTCCTGTGGGAGCGGGCGCTGACCCGGCTGGTGGCGGAGGCCGACAGTGCGGCCGACTTCCGCGACCTGGCCGATCTGCGGACCGTGGGCGTGCCGCACGAGCCGTTGGCGCGCCGGGCGATGGACAAGGCCGTGGACGCGGCGGCGTCCGGCGCGGCCCGCCGCGCCGGGGAGCTGGCCGAGGCGGCCGCGGTGCTGCTGGCGCCGGTCGGCGGGCAGGTCCACCAGGCGTCGTACTGGTTCGACCGGTACATGAGCCTGGCGGGCAACCCCGGCTTTACCGCCCCGCAGCAGTGCCGCTGGAAGACCGAGGCGGGCAAGTACCTGCCGAGGGAGGGCGGCTCGGCATGGGACCTGTACCGGCAGGCGACGCTGGCCTACGAGGTCGGCGACCTGAAGCGGTGCCGCCAGACCGTCGAGGCGATGCCCCGGCCGACGGCGGACCTGCTGGTGCTGGGGGCGGCCTGCTGCTGGCGCGAGGGGTGGGTGTCGGCCAGGGACCTGGGCGAGCTGTCCCAGTCGGTGGCCCAGTGGTGGCGGCAGCACACCGCGGGCGACCCCTACGAGGCGCTGATCGGCCTGGAGCACCTGCGGGCGGGGACTTCCGCCCGGCGGCAGATGCTCGCGGCCCTGGTGTACCTGGGTCACCCCGCCCCGGACGTCCGGCAGCTCCGGGC
>DASRZG010000058.1:0-9889 GCA_035686585.1 Phycisphaerae bacterium | reverse complement strand
TTTAGCGACATAGTATTCGTTCGCAGGCACGGTACTTACCCTGGGTGCCACAGGCTGCTTGCAGCCTGTGCGGAATGGGGACAGGTGCCCGCCGAGCGTCCCGCCCGTGCCCACACGGGCTGCAAGCAGCCGTACGTGTTTAGCGACATGGTATTCGTTTCCAGGCACGGTACTTACCCCTGGGTGCCACAGGCTGCTTGTCGAAGATCCGCCGTGGCGGGCAGCCTGTGCGGCATGGGGCGGGCTGCCTGCCGAACGATCCTTCCCCTTCCCCCACGGGCTGCAAGCAGCCCGTGGCACCCGGGCCCGGCTAAACAGGTACAAGCAGCCCGTGGCACCCACGTCCCACTAAACACGTACCCACCTTCAGGTGGTGGCAAACAACAGGCAGCTTCCCCTTTCGGATTCCATCCCGCCGCTGTTCCTCGTCCGCGCGTTTCGCGGGGGTCGAAGTCCGTGAGGAAGCCCGGAACCTCCGGTGCGATTCGGGAGTTGAAGCAGAGCGGGAATCCTGGAGACCCCTTCATGAAACAGTTCGTGATCACGCCGGCGATGGGCAAGAGGCTGATCGGCAAGGGCCTGGCGGCGCATCCGGCCATCGGCGAGGTGCTCCAGAAGGGCACGCTGGTGATCGTGGCCGGATCGACCAACGGATACGTGGCGGAGGAGGTCCTGGCGCGGACGGGACAGGCGGAGGGATTCACCCGCGTGGGCTTTTGCCGGGGTGAAGTCTTCCCGCCGGACTTCGACGCCTCGACGGCGGAGAAGGCCGCGCTGGAGGGGGATGTCGTCCTGGTCCGCGGCGTCCGCCAGGGGAGGCAGACCATCTTCGACGTGGCCGAGGGCCTGCGGCGGGGCGACGTGATCCTCAAGGGCGCCAACGCGGTGAACCTGTCCCTCCGGGAGGCGGGGGTCCTGATCGGGCACCCGGTGGCGGGCACGGCGGCCCCGACGATCGCCGCGGCCGCGGGGCGGCACGTCCGCCTGATCGTGCCGGTGGGCGTGGAGAAGCGGGTGGACGGGCCGATCCTGGAGCTGGCGTCGCGGCTGAACCGCCCGGACGTGCAAGGCCCGGGCATGCTGGCGCTTCCGGGGGAGGTCTTCACGGAGCTGGACGCGATCTCGCTGTTGACCGGAGCGGCAGCAACACTTGTGGCCGCGGGCGGGGTTTACGGAGCCGAGGGCGCCGCCTGGGTCGGCGTGGACGGCACGGACGCCCAGATCGACGCGGCCGGGGAACTGATCGGGTCGGTGTCGCGGGAGCCCCCCTGCCGGATCTGACCGGCGGGGCGTGGCGGCGTCCGGACGGGGTGTCGGATTTCGCAAACATCCCGGGCGTGTGGGCCGATAGTAAGGATGCCCCGGCCGGGGCGGAGGGGCGGATTTGCCAGGCCGGGGGCTTGACGCGGGGCCTGGAAGGTGCTAAGCTTTTCTATTCGCGCCGCGTCAGCGGGGCGAGGTGGATGTAAACCGCGTCCGAAAGGTCGGTTAGCAGAAAGGTGTACGAGGTGGCCAAGACCAGCAAACGTTCGGGGGGTTCCAAGAGCGGCAAGGCTACGGCCCGGCCTGCCCGCAAGACGGTACGGAACAAGGCAGGCAAGGACGCTGCCGGGATGAAGGCGCGGAAGTTGGCGGTGAGGGCGGCTCTCGGCCGCCTCCGCAAGTCCAAGGCCTCCAAGGCGGCGGAGGCGGGCGTCGCTGCCGGCGAGGACCTCAAGGACGTCAAGACCTACCTGAACCGCAGGGAGCTCGAAGAGTTCCGGAAGCTGCTGCTGGGCAAGCGACGGGAGTTGGTCGGGGACATGTCCGGCATGGAGCAGCAGGCGGTCGGGGAGCACGGCGGGGGCAACCTGTCGAGCCTGCCAACGCACATGGCGGACGTGGGAACGGACAACTTCGAGCACGAGTTCACCCTGGGGCTGCTGGAGAGCGAGCAGTCGCTGCTGCGTGAGATCGACGAGCAGCTCCTGCGAGTCAAGGCGAAGACCTACGGCATCTGCATGGGCACCGGCCAGCCGATCCCCAAGGCCCGCCTGCGCGCGAAGCCCTGGGCCAAGTATACGGTGGAGTTCGCCCGCATGCTGGAGAAGGGGCTGGTCCGTCGGCCCGAGGCCACCTCGGAAGTCTCCGACATCTCCGACGAGGAATAGCGATCCTTGGCTTCGGCCCGCACCAGGCACCATGAGACGGACGCCGGGAACGCCCGTGGCGGCGGCAAGGCAGAGGCCGCCTGTCGATCCGGGTGGGCGTGGATCCTCTTCCTGGCGGCCGCCGCCGCCGGGGCCGCCGCCGACCTGGCCACCAAGCACGTCGCCTTCGCCCGTCTGATGGACCGCTCGGACCAGAGCGTCACCGTCATACCCGATATCCTGGCGCTGAGGCTGTCGACCAACCCGGGCGTCGTCGGCGGGTTGATGGGCGGGCAGTCCGTGCTGATCCTCCTGGCCAACCTCGCCGCCGTCGTGGCGGTGGTCGCCCTGTTCGCCCTGTCGTCGCGGAGGTTTCGCGCGCTGCAGGTGGCGCTGGGCATGATCCTGGGCGGGGCCGTCGGCAACATGTACGACCGGCTGCTGGTCCGCATCGACATCCCCGGGCGCCACGAGCCGCTCACCGGCGTGGTCAGAGACTTCATCGACCTGCACGCCGGGCCGTACCACTGGCCCACCTTCAACGTCGCCGACATCCTGCTGGTCGTGGGCGTGGGGCTGTTCATCCTCCACGCCTTCCGGCACCGCTCCCGCAAGGCCGGATGAGCCCCCGCCACCGGCAGGGGCGACGGTACGAACCGCGCAGACACCTTCCCGCCGGCGCCGAAGCGGCCCGATGAAAGGTCGGCGGGGTTTGGACGGACGAGGCGATCCCGGTAGAATCCACGTGGCCGCCCGCGGGCCGGGCGAGTCGCCCGCGGCCGGTCGGGAGAGCAGACATAGCTCGAAAGCGACCCGGAAAACCCGTCAAGGCGGACCCGTCCAAGTGGATTCAGGAGGACGAGGACGTCCGACTGATGCTGGACTTCCAGCGAGGTCGGCGGGAGGCGTTCGCGCTGCTGGTCGAGCGAAACCAGGGCCGGGTTTATGCCCTGGTCTACCGCCTGGTCACCGATCACGCCCTGGCGGAGGACCTGACCCAGGAGGTGTTCCTTCGGGTATTCCGCACGGCACAGCGGTACCGCCCGATGGCGCGGTTCAGCACGTGGGTGCACCGGATTGCCGCCAACGTGGCGTTGAACGCCATCCGGTCGCGAAAGAAGCGGGAGATGTCCGGGCTGGACATGCACGACGGGGAAGACGGCACGTCATGGCACCGGGAAGTGCCCGACGAGCGGGGCGCGCCGCCGCAGGCGGACCTGGACACCGCCGAGCTGGCGGACAAGCTCAACGAGTCGGTCGCCGAACTGCCCGACAGCCAGCGGATCGCGATCACGTTGAACAAGTACGAGCACATGAGCTATCAGGAGATCGCCGATATCCTCAACTGCTCCACCATGGCGGTCAAGAGCCTGCTGGCGCGTGCCCGGTGCAACCTGCGGGACGCCCTGGCGCGATACCTGGGCGGCGAATTTGCCAAAAACTTCGAATCCGACGAACCCTGACACGGTTTAATCGGGTGGAGCCTGGGGCAAGCGGGCGTGATGCCGGGGCGGCCACGGGCGCAAACACAAAGGCGTTGGAGAGCGGGATATGGCCGGCAGCGGCCTCCGACAGCAAGACCTCGAACAGCTCACCGCCTGGATGGACGGCGAGTTGAACGAGGACGAGGCCCGCGAGGTGATCCGGCGGGTGGCGACCGACTCCCGCTGGCGGCGGGCGTACGAGGACTTCGCGGCCGTGGACCGGGCGCTGGAGATGGTTGTCCCGCCAACTCCGCCGGCCGATCTGGCAAGCCGCATCGTCCGGGCGGCGAATCGCCGCCGGCTGTGGCGGCGGGCGGGCGGCGTGGCCGCCGCCGCGGCCGTGGCCGCCGGCGTCATCCTGGCGGTCTGGCTGGGCCGGCCGGACGGCACGCCCACGCCCACGCCCATGCCCACGCCGGGGGACGTGATCATCGCCCGCCAGTTGCAGGATGTTCCCGAGGCCGATCGGTTCATGGTCGAGAACCTGGACGTGTTCCGCAATTACGATCGGGCGGTGGAGTACGAGAAGGTCCGCTCGATCGCCGATGACGAGACTCTCACAGCCCTGGCGGCTTTGGAGGACCGGGGCAGGTCGTAACCGATGAGCAAGCGAATGCACATCCTGGGATGCGTGGTCCTGGCGGTGGTGTTGCCCCTCGCGGGCGTGCGGGCGGATGACGATCCGGCCAAGGCCGCCAAGAGCAAGGGCCCGGGCTCCATGGCGGCGCAACTGCTGCTGAAGGAGCGCCTGGACAAGCTCGCCAAGGGCACGCTGGTCGCCCAGTTGGACCGCAACCGGGCCGTCTACGTCGCCATGACCCCCCAGCAGCGGCGCGACCTCCGCGAGAAGGTCTACAGCTTCCTGAAAGAGAACCCCGACCGGCAGGTCAAGATCCTCCAGGCCGCCGGCGAGCTGCTCAACCAGACCGACGCCGAGAAGGTCCGCACTGCCTGGCTGACCAAGGTGGTGGCGTCCCTGTCCGAGCAGGAGAAGGCCCGCCTCCGCGAGATGTCCCCCGACGAGCGCGCCAAGCGCCTGCTGGAGCTCAAGGCCGAGCTGGACCCCGAACCGGCGACGACGACTCAACCGGCGACGACTCAGCCGGCGGACTGACCGGCATCAAGGGGGACCCATTCCACGTGCGGCGAGGGGAGGAACTTAAGGACTGCGAAGCCGCAAGCTTGTCCCGTTGGGGCGTCCCGCCAGTCTGGGCGCTGCGCCCGAGTCCCGCCTGCCGGGACGAAAGGTTGTTACCCAACCGTCCCGTGCGCCACCTCGACCGGCAACCCGCACTGAGACGGCCTCGGGCGCGAGCGGCCGGCAACGCCCCAGCGGGACAAGCTTGCGGGTTCGCATTTCCCTGACCGCACCGCCCCAACCTGCACCCCGATCGGGGGCCTCACTCGCACGCCACGCCGAACAGACCCTCGTCGGCGGCCTTCTGCGCCAGCAGGGCGCGGCGGGAGGCGGCGAGGACCTGGCGGGTGGTCAGGGCCTCCGGCGGCGTGGGCTCGCCGCGGATCTCGGCCAGGAAGTCCGCCAGGTGCGCCCCGTCCCGGCCCGGGGCCGGGGGGACGTGCTCGTTCAGCTTGCCGCCGTTGACGCTGACGGTCACCCCCTTGGCCGTCGAGGACGTCTCGGCCACCCCCTCGCCGCCGTGCAGCGTGTATCGCCAGTACACGCCCACCTTGTAGGCGTGGCTGTCCGGCGTCAGGTACGACACGTCGCCCAGCACGCCCCCGCCGTTGTCCAGCCGGAGCATCATCTGGGCGCCGTCCTGGAACCAGTCCGGATCGGCCAGGCGGGCGTTCCACGCGCGGGCGGCGACCACCTCCACAATCCGCCGGCCCGTCATCCAGGGGATCGCGTCCATCGCGTGGATGGCGATGTCGTTGATCGTCCCGCCCTGCCCGTCCGGCTGGAAGTACCACCCGGGGCGGCTGCCGCGAAGCAGCGGGTGCTGGCCCTGGAAGTCGATGGTGTGCACCTGGCCGATCCGGCCGGCCTCGATCAACTGCCGCAAGGCGACGAAGTTGCCGCTCTCGCGCATGGTCAGCATGCACCCGACGCTGAGCCCGGCGTCCTCGGCCAGTTCGGCGATCCGCTCCAGCTCGCCCATCCGGGTGCACAGGGGCTTGTCGGCGAGGACGTGCCGGCCCGATTCGAGGGCGCGGATCGCCAGCTCGCCCCGTCCGCCGTAGTACTCCCCCACCGCCAGGACGTCGAAGTCCACGTCCGAGAGCATCCGCTCGTAGGAGTCGTGTGTGAACGCGACCGTCTTGTCGGCGGCGAGCTTCTGCCGCGTCGGGCGGTGCTCGTCGGCGGCGGCCACGACCTCCACGTCGTCCCTCGAAACGGCGCCGCGGTACAGGCCCAGGATGTGCCCGTGCCGGAACCCCGCAAATGCCATCTTCAATGTCATAACGACCCTTTCGGCATGCCGCCCGTACGGGCCGGCAGCAGGTAATGGAAAAGCACGTCGTCGCCGACCCGCTCGATCTCGGGGGCCGGCAGGGCCATGGCCTCTTTGACGGTGCGGATGTCGGGCCAGTCCACCGGCCCCAGGCCCGCCCTGCCGCCGAGGAGCGTGGGTGCGATGAAGACCATCAGCTCGTCGGCCAGCCCGGCCCGCAGGAAGCCCCCCAGCACGCCCGCGCCTCCCTCGACCAGCAGGCGGGTCCACTGCCGCCGGCCCAGTTCCTCCAGCAGGGCGGCCAGGTCGACCCCCTCGCCGGCGCGGGGCAGCTCCACGATCTCGGCGCCCGCCTGGATCAGGGCCTCCGCCGCCTGGGCCGGGGCCGGGGCGGGCGTGGCCACCAGCACGGGCGAGGAACCCTCCGCCAGCATCCGGCACGTGGGGGGCGTGGACAGGTCGGCGTCCAGCACCAGCCGGGCCGGCTGCCTGCCCGCGCCGCTGCGGTTGGTCAGCAGCGGGTCGTCCTTCCGGACGGTGCCCGCGCCGACGCACACGCCATCGCACACCCCCCGCAGCTCGTGCACGCGCCGGCGCGACGCCTCGCCGCTGATCCACTTGCTGTCGCCGGTAAAGGTCGCGATCCGCCCGTCCAGGCTCTGGGCCCACTTGCAGATCACCCACGGCCGGCCCGCCGTCCGCAGCTTGACGTACGCCGCCAGCAGCCGCCTCGCCTGCCCCTCCAGCACGCCCGTGATCACCTCGACGCCGCCCGCCCGCAGCTCGGCGAGTCCCTTGCCCGCGACGTTGGCGTCCGGGTCCTGCATGGCCGCCACCACCCGGGCGATCCCCGCCTCCCGCACCGCCGCCGTGCACGGGCCGGTCTTGCCGCGGTGGCAGCAGGGCTCGAGGGTGACGTACATCGTGGCCCCGGCCGGGTCGTGGCCGGCCGCGCGGGCGGCCGCGATGGCCTCGACCTCCGCGTGAGGCCCGCCGAACCGCTGGTGCCACCCCTCGCCCAACACGTTCCCGTCGCGGACGATGACCACCCCGACCATCGGGTTGGGCTCGACCGCGCCGCACCCCCGCCGGGCCAGCTCCAGCGCCCGCGCCATGAACCGTTCGTCTTCGGAAGGCATAGGCGGGCATTATACACAAACGGCCGGCAATCCCAATCAGCGGATGGGCTTAACCTCCCCCGACAGCCGGTACAGATGCACGCCGTAGGGGCCGAAGCGGTCGATGAATATCCCGTCGCGGATGGCCAGCCTTCGGTCCTCCCCCAGCACCTCCACAGTCTCGCCAGGCGCCCCAGCCAGTCGGAACGTGCCCGTCGTCGCCTTTCCCCTCATGCCCACGGCGAACACGTACGTCGCCCCACCATGGCGGCGGGCCGTGGCGGCGATGGGCACGGACGATTCCGACGAGGTGGCCGCGACGGCGTCGGGCGTTTCGGCGCTGTGGATCACCGCCGCCAGGGAATGAACCTGCCGGTTGATCGCCGTCACGCCCGCCAGCAGCTCCTTGTCCTCCAGCAGCGAGGCCTCGACGAACCGGGGCTTGAACTGGTGGACGAAGTAGATCAGGCCCCGCGAGCCGTGGATGATCGACATCCACACCTCCGCCCGCACCTGCTCGACGGTGGGCTTGACGTTCGTGTTGGAGATCCGCGAGCACTCGATGCAGTTCCAAACGACCCTGCCGGGCCCGGACCATTCCTTCAGCCGGCGGACGCCGCGGGCGACGTACCACAGCCTGCCCGCCACCTGCGGGCTGGGGTGGACGACGGGGTAGATGTCGAACGAGGCGATGTCGCAGCCCTTGACGTACTGCGGATAGTCCTCGGGGTGGTTGGTCCGCACCCCCCTGCCGTGCCAAGCGTCCCACGCCACGCCCTGGCCGAGGTTCAGCAGCACCGGGCGCGTCGGGTCGGCGGCGCGAATGCGATCGCAGTCGGCCACGATCTTCGCCGGCGCGATCGGCGGGCCGTAGCCTTTGCCGTCAGGCAGCGCCTGGGCGTTGTCCGGCTCGTCGCCGTGCATCCAGCCGACGATGATGGGATCGCCCCCGTCCGCCAGGGCGAGGGCGTTCTGGTGGCAGATGACCTGCATGCCGGCGGCCTTGAGGTCGGCCAACTGCCGGGCCGTCGGGCCCTTCCACAGGCCGACGTAGAGGTTGAATCCGGCCGCCTTGTACCGCCGGGCGTTGCGGGGGTCCTGAAGCCAGACGGCGATCGGGAAGTAGTCCGCCTGCCGCGACGGGCCGCTGTCCCACCTGGCATACGGGGCCGAGGCAGGCTGCGTGGCCGGCCTGTCAGCCGGTGCCGCCAGGGCCGCCAGGGCCAGGGCGATCGCCGCCGCCGCTCGGGCTGGAGGTCGAGAAGTCATGGCGGGGATTATACCCGCAGCCGCGCGCAAACGCGGCCCGCCGTCGGGCGCCCGGGCAGGTCCCGCTGAACTCCCGCTTGCCCGGGACGCCCGTCGCGGCGGGTCGTTGATCTACGTGGGTGCCCCGGACAAGCCTGCCCCGTTGGGGCCGTCGTTCGGCTTGTCCGGCTCGCGCACCGTGGTCCTCACGCTGGCGCCCAGTCCGCGCTTTCCTGCGCAGCAGCAGACTAGCGCCGCCGGCGCCGCAGCAGGATGCCGCCTGCAAGCAGAATGGCCAGGGCGGCGGGCTCGGGGACGGTCGAGCCGGGCTCCCGGGCGCCGTAGTTTTCCGCCAGGGCGACCAGGTCGGCGATGCCCACGATACCGTCCAGGTTGGCGTCGCCCATGAGGGGCGCCCACAGCAGGGCCTCACCGTGCAGGACCAGGCTGTTGCCGGTCCCTTCGGCGCCGACCACGGCGTCATCCACCTTCCAGTCGATGTCGCCGTCCCTCTCGCCGTAATGGTCCGCCAGGGCCACCAGGTCGGCGATGCCCACGGTCCCGTCGAAGTTGAAATCGCCGTCCGACCAGTCGATCTCCGCACGCCCGGGGATCCGCTCACCGATGCGGACGGCGGCCACGGGCCCGGCGCTGACGGAGCTGCCCGTCATGACGTCCATGTCCGTCAGGAGGTTCGGTTTCAGGTGCACCGACGGAACGGGCAGGGATACGACCACCTCCACGGCGGACGTTCCCGTGACGTTGCCGGTGACGTTCACCTGCCCGAAGTCGACGCCCGGCACCGCGGCGGCGCCGACGACGCTCACGTTCACCGACGGGTTGGCCGGCGTCGTGCCCGAGTAGGCGACGAAGCCCAGGTGGCCCGTAACGTCCAACATGCCGCGGGCGCCCAGGTCGGCGCCGATCCCGGCGGGGATGCCCTCGGCCGGCTGGAGGGTCAGACGGCGACTGCCACGGGCGTCCACCGTGCCCTCGCCGTGCACCACCGTGGCCATGCCCGTCTGGTCCCAGATCCTCAGTTGGGCGTCCTGGCGGATGCGGATGTCCTTGGCCCCGCCGAAGTCGTAGACGCGGTCGGCCTGGAGGACGCCCGCCCGCACGTCGATCGCCCCGATGTCGCTGCTGAAGCCGCTGTCGTTGTACAGATAGACCACCCCGTCCTGGCTCAGCGCCGCCGAGCCGTAGCCGCGGTTTCCATCCTCCTTGGGAACGACCAGCGGATCCGTGTCGCCCACGATCAGCGTGCCCTCCGCGAAGTTCAGGGGGCCCCTGATGCGCAGGAACTTGTTCTCGGCGGGCACGGCCAGCGTGGCGGACGCCGCTCCCGAGGCCAGCGCGATCGTCCCTCGCACGTCCACTTCATCGGTCTTCTTGGGGTCGCCGTTGCGATTGGCCCAGAACATCAGACGAGACCCTTCGTCCATGAGCAGCCCGCCGCTGAAGGTGGTGTGATCCCGGATCAGGTATACCAGGCC
>DASRZG010000057.1:0-7922 GCA_035686585.1 Phycisphaerae bacterium | reverse complement strand
TCCTCTGTGGATGGGCCGAAGGCCCATGATCAACTGTCCCTGCGCCCCATCCCACATTTCCCCACCTTCCTTGGCCCGTGCTCACGGTCATATCGTATGTTGTCGATAAGAGGGAGACCTGAGAGCCGAGGCAAAGTGGAGGAAAGAGGCATGCGGGAGGGGATGATCAAACCGATGATCCTGCTCAGCTTTGTCCTGTTGGTCCTGGGCTCGGTGTTTGCCTGGTGGATAACCTCCGGCCCGTCCAGGGCCGAGGGCGCCCGCCCCGCCGTTCGGGCCCACCAGCAGCGGCAGGTGGACCGGATCATCCGGGAAATCGAGAACCAGAACTGAGTTGGCCGCGGGGATCGCCGCCGGACGCTGGCGCCGATTCGTACCCGCGGCCACGAGAGAAGTGAACACGAGGTTTGCACCGCGGCAGGGCCGGGACACGTTCCGGCCCTGCCGCGGCGCGCGCTCGTCCGTCTGGTGGGGTTGTATCGAGTATTCCGCCAAGGCTGCCTAAATGGCCGACGGGGGCAGGTTCGGGGGCGTTTTGACAGGTCCTGTCTACCCAACAGCGCCCCGGGGAAGCACTTGCGCATTTGGCCCGCCCTTTGCATATGCTGATGGGCAGAGGGAGGCATTGCCATGCGCTTGGACAGATTGACCGTCAAGGCACAGGAAGCGATCGCGTCGGCGCAGGGGTTGGCGTCGGAGCGGGGCAACCCCGGCATCGGGCCGCTGCACCTGCTGCACGCGCTGCTGAGTCAGGAAGGCGGGATCGTCCCGCCGCTACTGGAGAAGATCGGCGCCTCCGCCGGTCGCGTGCTGGAGGTGACCGAGGCGGAGCTGTCCCGCTTGCCGACCCAGTCCGCCCAGGCGGGGATGGGCATGGAGCCCGCGCTGGCGGAGGTCTTCAACCGGGCCGAGAAGGAGGCGCGGGACCTCGGCGACGAGTACACCTCGGCGGAGCATTTCCTGCTGGCGCTGACCGAGGTCGCCACGCCGGCCAGGCAGGTGCTGGCGGCGGTGGGGGTGCAGCGCGACCGCATCCTGCTGGCGATGAAGGACGTTCGTGGCGGGCAGCGTGTCACCGACGCGACGCCGGAGGACAAGTACCAGGCCCTGCATCGGTACGGGCGTGACCTGGCGGAGGTGGCGCGGGCGGGCAAGCTCGACCCGGTCATCGGGCGCGACGAGGAGATCCGGCGCGTCATGCAGGTCCTCAGCCGGCGGACCAAGAACAACCCCTGCCTGATCGGCTCGCCGGGGGTGGGCAAGACCGCCATCGTCGAGGGGCTCGCCCAGCGGATCGTCAACGGCGACGTGCCCGCGGGCCTCAGCGGAAAGACCGTGATCGCCCTGGACATGGGCGCCCTGCTGGCGGGCACCAAGTTCCGCGGCGAGTTCGAGGACCGCCTCAAGGCGGTGATCAAGGAGGTCACCGACTCGGCCGGTCGGATCATCCTGTTCATCGACGAGCTGCACACCATCGTCGGCGCCGGGGCGGCCGAGGGCGCCATCTCCGCCGGCAACCTGATCAAGCCCGCCCTCGCCCGCGGCGACCTGCGCTGCATCGGCGCGACCACGATCGACGAGTACCGCAAGAACGTCGAGAAGGACGCCGCCCTGGAGCGTCGCTTCCAGCCCATCCTGGTCTCCGAGCCGGACGTCGACGACACCATCGCGATTCTCCGCGGCCTGAAGGAGCGGTACGAGGCCCACCACGGCGTGCGGATCACCGATTCGGCCCTGGTGGCGGCGGCCACGATGTCCGACCGGTACATCGCCGACCGCTTCCTGCCGGACAAGGCCATCGACCTGATCGACGAGGCCGCCAGCCGGCTGCGGATCGAGAACGACTCGATGCCGGCCGAGCTGGACGAGCTGCGGCGGCGGAAGACGCACCTGCAGATCGAGCGAGAGGCTCTCCGCCGCGAGGGCGGCGACGAATCGGCGGAACGGCTGGAGAAGGTCGAGAAGGAGCTGGCCGACCTCTCCGAGCGGGACGCCTCGCTGACCGCCCGGTGGGAGAACGAGCGGAAGCTGCTGGCGGACGCCAAGGCCGCCAAGGAGGCGATCCAGGCCAAGCAGACCGAGCTGGAGCAGGCCCAGCGGGCCGGGGAGCTGGAGACGGCCGCCCGGATCCAGTACGGCGAGCTGGTCGACCTGAAGCGCCAGGCCGCCGAGTGCGACGCCCGCCTGGCCGAGCTGCACGCGGCCGGCGAGACGCTGATCCGCGAGGAGGTCTCCCCGGAGGAGATCGCCGAGGTGGTCGCCACGTGGACGCACATCCCCGTCAGCAAGCTCCAGGAGTCGCAGCGCGACCGGCTGATGCGGCTGGAGGAGGGCCTGCGCGAGCGGATCGTCGGGCAGGACGAGGGCGTCCGCGCCGTCGCCGACGCCGTCCGCCGCAACCGCGCCGGGCTGGGCGACCCCCGCAGGCCGATCGGGTCGTTCCTGTTCCTCGGGCCCACCGGCGTGGGCAAGACCGAGCTGTGCAAGGCGCTGGCCGAGCAGCTCTTCGACACCGAGGACGCCATGATCCGCATCGACATGAGCGAGTTCATGGAGCCGCACTCCGTCGCCCGGCTGATCGGCGCTCCGCCCGGGTACATCGGCTACGAGGAGGGAGGCCGGCTCACCGAGGCCGTCCGCCGAAGGCCGTACGGCGTGATCCTGTTCGACGAGATCGAAAAGGCCCACCCCGACGTGTTCAACGTGCTGCTTCAGGTGCTCGACGACGGGCGCCTGACCGACGGGCAGGGGCGGACGGTCGACTTCAAGAACACCATCCTGGCGATGACCTCCAACATCGCCAGCCAGCTCGTGCAGGAGCTGGCCGCCCGGGGGGCGGAGGAGTGGGAGATCGACGTGCAGCTGACCGAGGCGCTGAGGGCCCACTTCCGCCCGGAGTTCCTCAACCGCATCGACGAGACCATCATCTTCCACAGCCTCTCGCGCGAGAACATCGCCGCCATCGTCGAGATCCAGGCGGGCTACCTCGCCCGGCGGCTGGCGGAGCGGGGCATCCGGCTGCGGCTCACCGACGCCGCCCGCGACCTGCTGGCGGAGCTGGGCTACGACCCGTCCTTCGGCGCCAGGCCGCTGAAGCGGCTGATCCAGCAGAAGATCGAGAACGCCCTGGCCGGGCGCATCCTCGCCGGCGACGTGCAGGCCGGCGACGCCGTCACCGTGGACGTGGCGGGCAAGAGCTTCACCTTCCGGACCGAGGCCCCCGACGCCGAGGGCGAGCAGGTGGTCGAGGGGGAGCTGGTGGAGGAGTGAGCGTTGCTTGACATCGGCGGCGGCGGGTCCGTATCATCGGCGGGGTCGCGAGTGGCAGACGCGAAGGAGTCCGTCGATGGAACAGACCGGTCCGCGGCTGAGCGTGGCCAGTGAGGACGGCGTGTCGGTCGTCCAGCTGGCCGACAAGAGGATCCTGGACGAGAGGACCATCGCCGAGATCGGCGAGCAGTTGTACGCCATGGTGGGCGCCTCGGACAAGCCCCGGATGGTCCTGGACTTCGCCAACGTCGCGCACATGTCCAGCAGCGCCTTGGGGATGCTGATCACCCTGCACAAACGGGTCCGCGAGAAGGAAGGCGACCTGCGCCTCTGCCGCATCCGCCCGTCCATCTACGAGGTGTTCGTCATCACGCGCCTCAACGAGGTGTTCCAGATTCACGAGCAGCGGGAGCAAGCCGTCGCCGAAGCCGCCTCCGCCTGAGGCGGCGTCGTGATCCGTCATGCAGGAAACCAAGGTTATCCCGACCGATCTTCAGGCGGCGCGGTCCTTCGCCGAGGAGTTCCTGGGCAAGGTGGCCGCCAAGGGCTTCGCCGACGGGGACCTGTTCGCGGTCCGTCTGGCGCTGGAAGAGGCCCTGATCAACGCCATCAAGCACGGCAACCGCTCCGATCCAGACAAGTTCATCACCATCGCCGCCGAGGTAAACGGCGAGGCGATCGTCATCACCGTCACCGACCAGGGAGGGGGCTTCGACCCCGATCACCTGCCCGACCCGACCGCCGACGAGAATCTCGAAAAACCCTGCGGGCGCGGCATCATGCTGATGCGCGTCTACATGGACGAGGTCTCCTTCAACGATCGAGGCAACCAGGTCCGAATGGTCAAGCAAAGGGGATAACGACATGACCCCAATGGAGCACAAGCCGTTCGTCCTGACCGTGCAGCGGCGCGACCGGGCGGCGGTGCTGAAAGTCTCCGGGTCCGTCTCCCTCACCGAGGCCGAGCCCCTCCGCGAGCAGATCGACCAGCTCGTCGCCGAGCAGGTGCCCGTCATCGTCCTGGACGTCAGCGAGATGGACTTCATCTGCTCGCTGGGGCTGGGCGCGATCATCGCCGGGCACCTCAAGTGCCGCCACCACTGCGGGCAGATCAAGATCGTCCGCCCCAGCGGCCCCGTCCGCGAGCTGCTCGAAACCACCCGCCTGACCAAGCTCTTCGGCTTGTACGACTCCGTAGAAGACGCCCTGCCGCGGAGCTGATCCGCCCGCGTTCCGCCTGAATCCTCCGTCAACCGCGGAGACCGCGTTCCCAATCTCCGACCGGGAGCGTCCGGGACGTGTCTACCCCGCTTGCGGTTTCGCGGACGCCCGCAGCGCCCGCAAGCGGTACTCGAATATCCTCCCCCGCTCACGCCAGCTCCCGCGCCGCCTCCAGCAGCGCCGCGATCTTGGGCTCCTCGTGCAGGTAGCTCAGGGAGAAG
Organism: Phycisphaerae bacterium; assembly: GCA_035686585.1. GTDB lineage: Bacteria > Planctomycetota > Phycisphaerae > SM23-33 > SM23-33 > DASRZG01. The sequence continues at coordinate 3,210 of DASRZG010000057.1, read as the reverse complement.
CTGATGAACACCGGCTCGAACTCCGCCCGGGCGCGATACATGGCCACCAGCTCCTTCGCGGAGTAGTCCCGCACCTCCGCCGGCCACATCCGCAGCGTGAACGGCACGGGGCACGAGCGCCGGAGGGTTTCCGGCGTGAGGTACTGGTCCACGCTCGGGTCGTACTCCTCCAGGCGGATGTCCGACAGGAAGCGCAGGTGCCCCTCGCGGAGCAGCTCGCTGTGCAGGCCCCGCGTCTGGGCCGCCAGGCCCTCGTACAGCATGTTCCAGTAGGGCACCACGAACTCCGCGAACAACTCCGGGCCGAAGATGCCCGCGAAGTCGTCGCACACCCCCTGCCGCCCGCCGCCGACGGAGCGGCCCTGGTGGGCGCGGATCGTCCGGGCGTAGTTGGCGGCGCTGCGGGTGACGAACTCCAGCAGCCGGTGCGCCCGCGCGGGGTCGTCGTACGGCAGCGTGAAGAAGTCCTGCCCCATCATCAGCGCGGCCGTGGTCAGCGGGCCCTCGAAGTCGTGCCCGATCTGGTCGGAAGCGTCCGGGCGGCGCCGTTTCAGCTCGGCCGCCAGGGCCAGCCGCTTCGGCACGATGCCGGCGGCGAGGTAATCGTCCGGCTCGGCCAGCGCGTCGATGTCCTCGGGCCGGTGCAGGCACGGGCGGGTCCACGGCTCGACGGAGTTGGAGGTGATCATCACCTCGTTGCCCAGCGTGGACACGTGCGGGTACGCGCACCCGGCCAGCCCGGGACGCGGCGGGTCCACCCCCAGCCGCTCCGCCACCGGCACGATGGTCTCGTACGCCCGGCAGATCGCGTCCACGTCCGTATGCAGATCGTACAGCGTCACCCCCGCCGACTCGGCGATGGCGGTTTCGACAATGCCGAACCAATAGCGTTGACCCATGCGCTCACTCCAAGCCTTCTGTGACAATCCGGCAGCGACAGGACATCCGGGCTCTCAGAACACGAATTACACGGATTACGACGAATTGCACGAAAGAAAAAGGAGTAACAACAACTGGTCAATTCGTGCAATTCGTCTTAATTCGTGCAATTCGTGTTACCCCGCGCTGCCGTGGCGTCCGTCCCCGGGCCTACCCGTCCGCGGGCACCAATTTGATCCGATTCCTGCCCTTGGTTACCGTGACCTTCTCCGGCGTGATCCGGCCGTACTTGTCGGCGGTGGCCTTGCCGGTCTGGACGACCTCGCCGTCGGCGATTGAGGTATTCGTCCAGGCGAAGGCCGCACCGGGGGCCACCTTGAGCTTCTGGAGCCGCCGGGGCGTGATGTGGACCGTGCAGGCGTCCTTGGGGCCGGTCAGGTACACCGTCATCTCCCACCGGCCGGGCTCGTCCACCACGTCCTGGGTATCCCAGCGGAGGAAGTTGTTGATCTGCCCCTCGTGGGCGCCGTCGTAGATGTCCTTGGCCACCTCGCCCCAGGGGAGCTTGTAGTCGACGGGCTCCGGCAGCTTCGTCGCGGTGCCGATGTCGTCGTCGAGCGAGCAGCCGGTGAAGGCCGGCAGGGACTGGTCGGACCGGAACCGGATGGGCGGATACCACGTCCCCGACCCGTGCCCGCGGAGCCGCCATACGACCGCGTGCGGCTGGCGGGCCTCCTGCAGGGCCTTGGCCAGGTCCACCGCGTGGGGCCAGCCGATGCCGTGGTCGTTCTTGCCGTTGCCGAAGCCGATGAAGGGCAGGTCGGTTCCGGGCTTCTCGCGGACGAGCTTGGGGTCGTTGAGGTAGTCCCACACCTTCCGCCCGCCGGCGTGCATCAGGTCGGCCTCCATGTTGCCGACCATGCGGGCGTACGACTCGTGGAACCCGCCTCCCTTGATCGCAGCCGGGTTGTGGATCCCCACCGCGCTGTAGGCGTACGCAAACCGCTCGGGGTAGCGGATAGGCATGAACGTCGAGCCCGCCCCGCCCATCGACTCGCCCGAGACGCACACCCGCGCCTTGTCCACCGGCCACTTGCCGCTCACCCAGTCCACCAGCGCCAGCAGCCGGTTGGCGGTGAAGTCCCGGCTGACCCCGTCGGTCCACGCCTTCCACGTGCCCAGGTTCTCGTGGTAGCAGGTCCACCAGTCGTAGGGGATCTGGTTGCTCGCCACGCCGATCCCGCGGGTCTTGTCCTGCCAGCCGTGCCAACTGTACGCCCCGCCCGTCCCGTACAGGTTCGACCCCCAGCAGTGCAGGATCAGGTTCAGCGGGGCGGGGTTGTCGGGCTTGGCTGGGATGGTCACCAGGTAGTCGTACGGGCGGCTGGGCAGGTTGCACCGGGGCGGCGCCTCCCACCGGGTGTAGTAGTACAGCGTGATGCCCTCGGTATAGAAGAACTTCTCGGGCTTCTCGATCCGCTGGAGGATGGGATCGCCCGGGCCGACCGTCTCGTCCACCGGGCCGGCGGTGTTGGAGCCGCCCACGGCGGCGAAGTCCTCCTCGCCGTCCACGGCCACGGAGACGGCGTACCACGCCTCCCCGGCCTTGGCGGGGTTGTGGGCGTAGATGCCCGTCCCCGGGGCGACGGGCTTGGCGCCGTCGGTCACGACGTAGCGGAGGGCCTTGGCCCCCTATGGGGGGCTGATGCCGTGGAACTCCGTGTTCCAGCAGGTCAGCCGGCCCACCTCGTCCACCCGTTCGGCGGCGGAGATCGACTCGGCGTCGATCGGCGCCGTGTGGCGGTAAACGCGGTAGCTGGTCTGCTTGCCGGCCCGGGCGGCACGCCCCGCGGCGGCGCGGACCTCGGCGATGGTCGGTGACTCCTCCGTCAGGACGGGCTCGGGCTCGCCCCAGTGCAGGATCGTCTGCCCGTTGCGGTGCGCCGCCGCCAGGGACTTGACCGGCGGGATCTTCGCCCGGGCGGCCCCCCCGGTAAAGGACACGTCCAGGCGGGTGGTCTCGCTCTTCCAGCCGCTGAGGGCCTTGACCTGGAACTGCACCTTGCCCGCCCCGGCCTCGACCGCCTTGGCGACCGCGGCCGTGGCGTCGAAGCTTGCGTATCGCGGCGGCAGCAGCGGCAGTGGATCGGCACCCCCGGCCGGGACGACCACGGCCTTGTCGCCCTCATGGTTCCACCCGGGCCCGCTCTGGCGATTGCACCGCAGCACCGCGCGGAAGACCTTGGCCCCGGTCGGCAGGGCGGACAGGTCCACCGTGACGGCGTTGGACGTGGTGGCGACCGTGCCGGGGCAGGTACCGCCCTCGACGGC
>DASRZG010000056.1:0-19651 GCA_035686585.1 Phycisphaerae bacterium | reverse complement strand
TCCTCGGCAAGCACACCGACTACGCCGGCGGGCGCAGCCTGCTGATGGCGGTCCAGCGCGGGTTCCGCCTGGCGGTCGTGCCGCGGACGGACGCGACGCTCCGCGTGCTGGCCGGGCCCGGCCGGCGGGACGTGCGGGAGTTCGTCATCGGCACCACGCCCCGCCACCGGCCGGGGCACTGGGTCAACTACGTCGCCACGGCCGCGCGGCGGATCCACAGGAACTTCTCCGCCGCCGTCGACCTGCGCGGCGCGGACATCGCCTTCGTGTCCGACCTGCCGATCGCGGCCGGAATGAGCTCCTCCAGCGCCCTGATCGTGGCGATCTTCCTGACGCTGTCGGCGATCAACCGGATCGAGCGGACGGACGCCTTCCGCGCGGAGATCGACCCGTCCGACCGCTTCCGGCTTTCCGAATACCTCGGCTGCGTGGAGAACGGCCAGTCGTTCGGGACGCTGGAAGGCGAGGCGGGCGTGGGGACGTTCGGCGGCAGCGAGGACCACACCTCGATGCTGTGCTGCAAGCCGGAAACGCTCACCCAGTGCTCGTTCGCCCCGATCGCGCTGGAGCGGGAGATCGCCCTGCCGGCGGGGGTGCAGATCGTGCTGGGCTCCTCGGGCGTCGAGGCCGTCAAGACCGGCGCCGCCATGCAGCACTACAACCGCGCCTCCCTCCGCGCCCGCAAGGCGGCCGCCGCCTACAACCGCACCACCGGCGCCTCCTGCCGCCACCTGCGCGAGGTGGTCGAGCACGCCGGGGCGGGCGGGCGCGACCAGGCCGTCAACGCCATCGTCGCCGGCACCGAACCCGCCGACGCCGACCAGGACCTCCCCGGGCGGTTCGAGCAGTTCTACCGCGAGGATCAGCGGATCATCCCCGCCGTCGGCGACGCCCTGGAGGCCGGGAAAGTCGACGCCATCGGAAAATGGGTGGACGAATCGCACGCCGGGGCCGTCCACGGGCTCCAGAACCAGATCGACGAGACGAACTTCCTCCAGGCGTCCGCCCGCGAGCTGGGCGCCTTGGCCGCCAGCGGCTTCGGGGCGGGCTTCGGCGGATCGGTCTGGGCCATGGTCCCCGACGCGAAGGTGTCCGCTTTTCTCGGCGCCTGGCGCACCCGCTACGCCAAGCGCTTCCCCGAGGCGGCGGAACACAGTGAATTCTTCGCAACCCGCCCCGGTCGCCCCGCGCAGGTATCCATTGACTAAAGCCCACGGATCGCTATCCGTGGGCTTTACCCCGCGCGGAGGCGTTGACCGTCTCCCTCCGCGGGGATACCCTCTCCCACCATGAACCTGATTACCAAACCCGACGCCGAAGAGTGTCTCGATCGCATCGAAGCGTGGTGGGACGGGCATCTGACGGACCGCCCGCCGGTGACGCTGAATGTCCGCTCGGATCGTCGCGCGCGGGACATCGCGCCGCCGAGCGGATCGTGGCGCCGGCGAAAGCTCGACGTCGACTACGTCCTCCACTGCGTCGAGGCCCACGTCGAAGCCGGCGTATTCCGGGCCGAGACGTTCCCCAGGTTCATGCCCAACCTCGGCCCGGAGATCTGCGCCGCCGCCTACGGGTGCGAGCTGGAATTCTCCGAAACCACGAGCTGGTCCGTCCCCTGCGTCGGGAGTATCCGCGACGTGCCGGGGTTGGCCCCGGACCTGGACTGCTTCTACTGGTCCGTCATCCGCGAGATGACCGACCGGTCCATCGCGCGCTCCAACGGGCGGTGGATCACCGCCATCACCGACCTGCACACCAACGGCGACCTGCTGGCGGCCCTGCGCGACCCGCAGGCGCTGGCCATGGACTTCGCCGACGATCTGCCCGGCGTCCGCGACGCCTGCCGGCACGTCACGCCGCACGCCTCGATCTTCTACGACGACCTCTACCAGCGCATCGCCGCCGCCGGCCAGCCCTGCACCACCTGGGGCATCGCCATCAGCCGCCGGCCGATGTACTACCTCAGTTGCGACTTCATCTGCATGATCTCACCCGCCATGTTCGCCGAGACGATCCTGCCCGCGATCGAGTGGGAATCCCGCCGGCTCGACCGGACCATCTTCCACCTCGACGGCCCCGGGGCCCTCAAGCACCTCGACGCCCTGCTGGAGCTGCCCGCCCTTCACGCCGTACAGTGGACCTACGGCGCCGGAGCGGGCCGGGCGGGCGACTGGATCGAGGTCTACCGGCGGATCCTCGCCGCCGGCAAGGGCGCCGAGGTCCAGGCCGCCGACTTCGACGACGCCCGCGCCGTCATGAACGCCCTGCCCGCCAAGGGCATCTGGCTGTCTCTCGGCGGCTCCTGCTCGGCCGGCGAGGCCGACGCCTTCCTCGCCGAAACCGCCCGCTGGGCGCGCGGCATGCGGTGAGAACCACCCCACCAGGCAGCAGAATCTGAAACGGCGAGCAACGCGCCCCCATGCCCATGCCCACGCACTGCGCTGCGTGGGAAATCCCTGCAGGAATATCCGGCAGTAGCCCCCCCGGAACCCCCGATTTACCCCCTATTTCTGAAAACAGGTTGACTAGTCGTAACCTTCCGACCTATTGTACGTATATAGGAGCTGACCATGGCCGAGAAGACCGAGCTTTTGTCGATCGAGTTCCTGGAAGAGGCGGCCGAGTGCCTGAAGGTGATGGCCCACCCCGTCCGGCTTCGGATCGTGGACATCCTGATGCAGGGCCGGTTCCCCGTCCACGAGATCGCGGCCATGTGCGACCTGCCCCCCCACCAGACGTCCGAGCACCTCCGCCTGCTCAAGGGCCACGGCCTGCTGAGCAGCGAACGCGACGGGCGGACCGTCTACTACCAGATCGCCAACCCCCGCCTGCCCAGGCTCCTCCACTGCGTCCGGACGAGCTGCGAGGCGGACGAATGACCCAAGAAGGAACACCTGGGCCGCGGAGGCGCAGAGGGCGCGGAGACAGAAGAATGGGTGAAGCAAAGACGACCAGGAAGCTGCTCCCCCATTCTGCTTTCCTCTGCGGCCTCTGCGCCTCTGCGGCCCATTCGCCCAACAACGGAGACATGTAATGCCAGAGAGTAAGCGGATCCTGATTGTCGGCGGGGTGGCCGGGGGGGCTTCGTGTGCCGCCCGGGCCCGCCGGCTCAGCGAGGACGCCGAGATCGTCCTGTTCGAGCGGGGGGAGCATATCTCCTTCGCCAACTGCGGGATGCCCTACCACATCGGCGGGACGATCCCCGACCGCAAGCGGCTGCTCGTCCAGACCCCCGAGGGGATGCGGAAGCGCTACCGCATCGACGTCCGCACCCGGTGCGAGGTGACCGGCATCGACCCCGCCGCCCGCCGGGTGACCGTCCGCAACCTCGCCACCGGGGCGGAGTCCACCGAGGCCTACGACGCCCTGGTCCTCAGCCCCGGCGCCGAGCCCGTCCGCCCGCCCATCCCCGGCTGCGACGACCGGCGGATCCACACCCTCCGCTCCCTGGCGGACATGGACGCGATCCAGGCCGCCCTCGACGAGCGGACGCCCGAGCGGGCGGTGGTCATCGGCGGCGGCTACATCGGCCTGGAAATGGCCGAAGCCCTGCGAAACCGGGGGGTGGCGGTGACCTTGGTCGAGCTGGCCGAGCAAGTCTTCATCGCCGCCGACCCCGAGATGGTCGCCCCCATCCATCAGCAGCTCCAGTTGCACGGGGTGGACCTCCGCCTGGGCACCTCGGCGACCGGCATGGACAGCCGCAACGGCCGGCTGGGTATCGCCCTGAGCACGGGCGAATCGGTCGAGTGCGACCTGGCGATCCTGGCGGTGGGCGTCCGGCCGGAGGTGAAGCTCGCTCGCGAGGCCGGTCTGGAGATCGGCCCCACCGGCGGCATCGCCGTCGACGAGCACATGCGGACCTCCGACGCCGCCATCTACGCCGTCGGCGACGCGGTGCAGGTCAACCACCTCGTCAGCGGGGAGAAGACCCTGATCCCCCTGGCCGGGCCCGCCAACCGGCAGGGGCGGATCGCCGCCGACAACATCTTCGGCCGGCCCAGCGTGTACGCCGACACCCAGGGCACCGCCATCTGCAAGGTGTTCGACCTGGCCATCGGCATGACGGGGGTGAGCGAGAAGGAGCTCCGCCGCCTGGGCCGCCCCTACGAAAAAGTCTACATCCACCCCGCCAGCCACGCCGGCTACTACCCCGGCGCCAGCCCCATCAGCCTGAAGCTGTTGTTCGACCCCGACGGCGGGCGGGTCCTGGGCGCCCAGGCGGTCGGCCCGTCGGGGATCGACAAGCGGATCGACGTCCTGGCGGTGGCCGTGCGGGCCGGGCTGACCGTCCACCAGCTCCAGGACATGGAGCTGTCCTACGCCCCGCCGTTCGGCTCGGCCAAGGACCCGGTCAACTACGCCGGCTTCGTCGCTTCCAACGTCCTGGACGGCGACGTGAAGCTCTGCCACGTCGAGGACGTCGCCGACCCCGCCGCCGGCCAGATGCTGCTGGACGTCCGCACGGGCGAGGAGGTCCAGGCCGGCACCATCCCCGGGGCCATCAACATCCCCCTCGACGACCTGCGCTCGCGCCTGGCCGAGCTTCCCGCCGACAAGGAGCTGCTGGTGTTCTGCCAGGTCGGCCTGCGCGGATACCTCGCCTGCCGCATCCTCAGCCAGCGCGGCTTCCGCTGCCGAAACCTCACCGGCGGGTACAAGACCTACCAGGCCGCCGTCGGCATCGCCAGGCCGCCGATTCCATGAAGCGCGAGATGACCGAAGACGCCGGCGAAAAGGACCCCGCCCCGGGCGCCGAAGACGACGTCGCCGCGTACCTCCACACCGCCGAGACTGGCAACGTGAACCTGTTCATCTGAGCCCCCTGCCCGTCGACGGGTGCCGTCGAGGCCCCCCCAGGCCGGGTCACTTCAGTGATCCCGGGCAGTTGGTCCCCGGGCAGTTGGTCCCCGGGCATTTCGTCCCCCGGGCAGTTCGTCCCGGGGCAGTTCGTCCCGGGGCAGTTCGTCCCCGGGCAGTTCGTCCCCGGGCATTTCGTCTCGCGGCGGCGCTCAGGACTGCATGTCGTCCTCGTCGGATTCGAGGGTGTCTTTCCAGAGGTCGAGGTTTTCGAGGTAGACGGCGGTTCCGCGGGCGACGACGGTGAGGGGGTCCTCGGCGATGCGGACGTCCAGGCCGGTGGCGTTGGAGATGACAGTGTTGATCCCCCGCAGCAGCGCCCCGCCGCCGGCGAGCATGATGCCGTTGTCGACCAGGTCGGCGGCGAGCTCGGGTTCGGCCTTCTCCAGGGTCCGCATGACGCAGTCGATGACCGCCCCGACCGGCTCGCGGAGGGCCTCGCGGACCTCCTCGGAGGAGATGAGGGTCTTTCGCGGCAGCCCGGAGATCATGTCCCGCCCGCGGACCTCCATGGTGATCTCCTCCTGCATCGGCGCCGCCGAGCCGATCTGGAGCTTGATGCGCTCGGCCGTCTGCTCGCCGATCATGAGGTTGTAGGTGCGTTTCATGTGGGCGGCGATGGCCTCGTCCATGTCGTCGCCGGCGATGCGAATGGAGTCGCAGACGCTGATGTCGGCGATGGATATGATGGCGACCTCGGTGGTGCCGCCGCCGATGTCCACGATCATGCTGGCGGTGGGCTCGGTGATGGGCAGACCCGCCCCGATGGCGGCGGCCATGGGCTCGTCCACGAGGTAGACCTTCCGGGCGTTGGCGCGTTCGGCGGAGTTGAGCACGGCCCGCTTTTCCACCGCGGTGATCCCCGAGGGGACCGAGATGACCACCCGCGGCTTGACCAGTCTGCGCCCCCGGTGGGCCTTGCGGATGAAATAGGACAGCATCGCCTCGGTGATGTCGAAGTCGGCGATCACCCCGTCCTTCATCGGGCGGATGGCGCTGATGGACCCGGGGGTCTTGCCGAGCATCTCCTTGGCCACCAGGCCCACCGCGTTGCCGTTCTGAAGGACCTTGTTGGTGCCCCGCTTGACCGCGACCACCGACGGCTCGTTGAGCACGACCCCCTGCCCGCGCACGCACACCAGGGTGTTGCATGTGCCCAGGTCGATGCCCATGTCCATGGAGAACAGCCCGAGAAGGGAGTCGAAAATCATGGCCGTGTTATCCTCAGCCCGAAGTGCCCGGCGGGACGGCGCCCGCACGCATCGCGCCCACTCGCCCGCCCCAATGCGAACGCGGCGACCCGGCCGCCGGGACGCCGAAAACGGCGCTCGCTCACCAAGACGGCCCAATCGCCTTATTCCAGGGTCGGTGCGTATCGTGTGTTCGTTCGCATCGCGCCGCTGCCGCTGCCTGAGCCCCTCCACCCCGGCCGCGGCGGCGAAGCCGGGACGGGTCAGACCGGAGGAGCCTTCTGGCCCGAGAACAGCTCCGCGAACGTCAGGCCGTAATTCTGCATCAGGTCGTGGACCACCGTGCCGGTGGCGAAGGCCAGGATCAGGATGGCCACGATCAGCAGCACCGTGTAGACGTTGGAGCTGGGCTTGACCTTGACTACCGGGGCTTCCCGAGGGGTCATCATGGCTTGGCTCCCTTACTCCGTATCCAGCCGGGTGCTGGCCTTGTCGCCCTTCTTGACCTCGCCCACGCGGTTCTCGATCAGCCCGGCACAGGTCGAGGCGTACACCTCGGCCACCTTCAGGTGGGCGATGAACGCGGCGTTCCGGTAGATCTTGAACTCCATGCCCTTCTTGACGCCGGAGGCCCTGCCGACGTTGAGGCTGGCCAGCTCGCCCTCGACCGCCAGCACTTCCCCGTCGATCCGCGGCGCCGTGGCGATCACCGTGCCGCTGGTGCCCGCGCCGAGGCCCGCGCCCGCCCGGACGACCTCCAGCTCCTTGGTCAGTTGGTCCACGCGGTTGGTCAGGTCGGTGACCTCGATCTCTCTGTTCGTCAGTTGCTCCTGGAGGAACTCGGCGTTCTTGCGTGCGCTCTCCAGGTTGATGACGTCCTCGTTGATCTTGTCCTGGGCGCCGCGAAGCTGGTCGGCGAGCTGGATGTTCTTGCTGCGCTCGCCGTCCAGTTGGGCGATCAGCTTCTGGCCCTGGTTGAGTTGGGTGTCGATGGTGCCCTGCAGCGCCCGGTTCAGGGCGACCGCCTCGGACCGGCCCGCCTCGGCCCTGGCCAGCTCCCCGGTCAGAGAACTGACCCGCGTGGCGCTGGTGGTGATGTTCTCCTGGTACCTGTCGGAGGCGATCTTGCCGGACTTCACCTCTTCGCTGTACAGGCGCTTCCAGTTGTCCGCGGCCAACTGCTGGTAGGCGGCCTCGCTCTCGGCCAGGTTCCTCCGGGTCCTCTGCCCTTGGGCGTACGTCCGCCAGTTGGTCTTGGACGCCGCTTCCTGGATGAACACCACGGAGGCGAACAGCCCCAGCAGGACGAGCAGGACAACGCAGATTTTCGTCAGCGTACTCAAGGGTACTTCTCCTTCCGGCGGCGGACCCGGACGCTTGCCCTCCGGTGCCGACGCCTCGCGCCCACCGGACACTCCCGGCGCCACTCGCCGATCCCGGAGCATCCCATGCCGCTTCCGCGTGTCCCTCACGCCGAAGCGGCGCGATCCCAGCCGGCCGATCCGCCGCCAAGTGCCCCCAGGCGGGGGTAGACCGCGACGGCTCGGGCGGCTCCGAACCACTCGAATGCGCGTATGCTATTGTATGACAACACTCCGGCCGAGCGCACTGATCGGCCGAGATCGATTCTAGAAATACGGCCAGCCAAGTCAAGGAATTTCCACGCCGGAAATTCCCCCCCCGGGGGGGGGCTCGACGGGTCAGTCCTTGGCGTCTGAGGAATGCAGTTTCGGCTGCGGGGTGGGCCGTTCCGTCGTCGCTATCGGCTGGGTCGCCGGCTCTTCCGCCTCCGGCGGCGCGTCGGCGGTTTCGGCCGGGGCGGGGGCGGACGTCGCCGCCGCCTCGAGTTCCCCGCCGCGCGGGCTGTAATCGCGGAGCAGGCGGAGGACCGCCCGGGCGGAGGCGACCTTCACCGGGCCCCGTTCGGCTCGAAGCAGCGGGTAGACGGTATTGACGTCCAACTGGTTGTCCATCTTCTCCAGGGCGCCGATGGCGAGGGTCTGGAGGGTGATGGCGTCGCGGGTCTCGATCTGGGCGCGTCTGCCCAGGACGGAGCGCAGCACGCCGCGGGGATCCCGCGCCGCCCAGCAGACCAGCTCCTTGTTCTCCCGCTCGCCCAGCGACGCCAGCGATCCGATCGCCGCCACGCGGACCAGCGGGCTCTGTTCGCGGTCCCGCCCCACGCGGCGCAGCACCGTGACCGCTCGCATGTGACGCAGCTTGCCCAGCGCCTGCACCGCAATCAGGCGGTCCTCCAGCATCTGGCTCTTGGTGAACGCCTCCAGCAGCCCCAGCGACTGCTCGTCTCCGAGCAGGGCCAAGGCCTCGGCCACGTTCAGCCGGACCACCGCCTCGCGGTCGTCGCGCTGCAAGGCTTTCAGCGGCCCGATGGCGCTGGGTCGGCCCATCTTGCCCATCACCCGTGCCGCCTCGGCGCGGACGAACATGTCCTCGTCGCGGAGCAACCCCCCCAAACGCTGGGTGTAGGCGTCGTTGCCCAGGCGGTGCAGGGCGTAGATGACCGAGCACATCAGCTTGGGCGGGGTACGGGGATCGGCCGCCATCGCCTCCAGAACGGGCCGGGCGGGCTCGTACCGGGTTTCGCCCACCGCCATCGCCGCCGCCGCCACCACCGGCAGGCGGTCGTCGCGAAGGGACTGCATGTACACCCCGCCGGCGCGCAGGCCTTCGGTCGCCGCCAGGGCCTCGATGGCATTGGTGCGGACGCGCGGGTCGGGATCATCGGCCGATACCAGCAGCGCCGCCCGGGCGTCCACGTACGCCCGCGTCGGGGAGACCTGCAACTGCTCGGGCGCCCCGCGGCATCCGGCCAGCGGGACGCTCGTCGCCAACGCGAGCAGCCCCGCCCAAGCCCACCTGCGGCCCGTGTCCTTCGGAAACATCCTTACTCCTTCTCTTTCAGACGCTTGCCGGAACCCGCGACGGCTACCAGGCCCGCGGCCAGGCACACCGCCCAGGCGAACACGTCGCCCACCCGGTCGCCCAGCCAAGCATATACGGTACTCCGGTCATCCACAAGCGTCGACGCCACCAGCCGCCCGCCGATCATCTTCCGCCGGGACGAGCGGGACACTTCCTCGATGATCCGGCCATTCGAGTCGATGTGGGCGCTGATGCCCGTATTGACCGCACGAACGACCGGCACGCGATTCTCCACCGCACGGAACACGTACTGGGCCAGGTGCTGGTCCAACTCCGTGCTCGCGTGGGTCCAACGCGACATCTTGAAGATGAACCACCCGTCGTTGGACAGGTTCACCATCACGTCCGCCCGCTTCCGCCCGTTGGCCATGACCAACTCCCGGCAGACGCGGTCGAAAACGCCTTCATAGCATATCGGCGTAACCACCCGGTACGGTTGACCGGGTTGTGCACCGTTTCTGGCGGTGATCTCGAACCACACCGGCCTGTCCCCCGGAGCCAACTGCGGCATCGCCTCCGGCACGAGCCGGCGCAACTGCCGGTTCAGCCAAGGCCAGCCCTTGCGGAACGGCACCGACTCGCTGAACGGCACCACGTGCATCTTGTCATATCGCTTGACCAGGCGTATCCGCCCCGTCTCGTCCAGGTCGTACAGAAGTGCCGAATTGGTAGGCAGTTGCTTCCCCCCGCCGGCGGGGTCCGGAATCCAGATCGCCCCGCCCGCCAGCAGCGGGCAGCCCAGCCGTCCCAGAAGACCCTGAAGGCGGCGCGTGTCCTCGTACAGCAGGCGGATCTCCTTCCGCTGCTCGGGGTTCCAGCGCGGCTCGCCCGTCCGCCGGTCCACCTCGTCGATCCGGCCGTACAGGTCGAAAACCTCCTCCGGCACCAGGTGATAGTGCCCGATCATGCTCTCCGGCCAGGCCACCGCGTCGGGCCTTTCGGCCACGAGGGGCTCGGTGTTGTCCAGGTGGGCGGCGAAGATCTCGTCCGGCTCGGCGCCCTCGGCATACAGCGAGATCGGGAAGGCCTGCTGCACCACACCGATCTTCAGCCCGGGGCGCGTCGTCTGCTGGCCCAGGCGGAACGTGCCGTAGCCCACCAGCGCCGCCAGCGCCGCCGCGGACGCGCACGCGCCGATCCCGAGCCGCCGCCACGGCCTGGTCAGACCCGCCGGGCGGGCGAGCACCGCCCCGACGGCGTCGATCGCCAGCCCGTTGACCATCGCCACCACCAGCGACAGCCCGTACTGGCCGGTCAGGTCCGCCACCTGGATCAGGCGGACGCACCGGTACTGGCTGTGGGCCAGGTAGAACCAGGGGAAGCCGCTGAGGGCGATCTCGCTGCCGCGGAGGTACTCCAGGGCGACCCACACCACCGGCAGGACCGCCCACATCGGCCAGCCCCGCCGCCACGCCCGGCGGAGCACCACGGCCGCCGCCAGCCAGTACAGCGACAGGTACAGCACCAGCGGGACGTACCCCGGCATGGTCACCCACGTCATCCAGTACAGTCCGAGCGTCCAGAAGACGACCCCGCCGAAGTACGCCCACCACAGCATCCGGCGGCGCCGTCCTGCCACCATCGCCACGGCCCACGGGACCAGCGCCACATACGCCAGGTACCACTGGTCCCACGGGGCGGCGCTCGCCAGCAGCAGGACCGCCGTCAGCACGCACAGGCCGGCGATGACCCACCAGCGCGTGATCCCCTCGCCGCGCGGGCGCGGCGCGTCGGGATTGTCCGCCTCCAGGGCGGCGATGTCGGCCTTGATCTTGGCCGGGTTGAGCCCGCGCCGGTGCTTCGTCACACGGGGTCCTCCGCGGCGCCGGGCCTGTGTTGGGGCGAGCATGCCATGGATCAACCATTCTGCGAATTCCCCCCGCCCCGGTCAAGCGCGGCGGCACCGCGACCGGCACGCGGGACTTGGGGTGCCACGGGCTGCTTGCAGCCCGTGTGGGCAAGGGGCGAGCGCTTGGCGGGCATCCCTCCCCATCCCGCACAGGCTGCAAGCAGCCTGTGGCACCCAGGGCAAAGCTCACGGGGCGGTCTTCGCCGCACCCGGCAGGGGCAGGTCTGCGAGCACCACGTCGCCTCGGCGGTCGTCCCGGGCCTTGGCCAGCACCTTCCCGGCCGCGGAGATGACACAGCTCTGTCCGTACCCGTGCCAGTCGGGCTGCGCATCGCCCTGCCGCGCGGGCGGCACGGTCCAGTTCGCCCCCACCATGTGGAACCCGTTCCGGGCGGCGATCTGCGGCAGCTTCTGGGGGAACCAGTCGCTGCCCCGGCTGTCCACCCAGGCAATCGAGTACAGCAGCGTATCCACCTTCCGCTCGGCCATGGCGGAGGCCTGTTCGTGAATGTCGAAACAGACCAGGGTCCCGACCCGCCCGAAGGGCGTGTCCGCCACCGGGTGGCCCAGGTCACCCGGGCTGGCCCAGCCCTTCTCCGCCCAGGGCCAGGGGTTGAGCTTGCGGTAGTGCGTCAGCATGCTCCCGTCCGGCCCCAGCAGCACGACCGTGTTGTAGTACCGCCCCGTCCGAACGTCGCTCTCCAGCAGAGGGACCGTCAGGTAGATGCCGTACCGCCGCGCCAGCTCCGCGAAGAACCGCGTCGAAGGCCCCGGCACCGGCTCGGCCGCGGCCCGCGGATCCACCCCGGTCAGCCCCGGCGTGATCGGCCGGTCTCCGACCTGCCAGGTCCGCTTCAGGTCCGGGCTCATGTAGCCCGTGACGGCGGTCTCGGGCAGCACCACGATGTCCGCGCCCGCCCGGGCCGCGTTGTAGATCCAGCTCGAAAGCGCCTTGCGGTTCTTCTCCGGGTCACCGAATTCCGAATCGCACTGCACCGCCGCGACGCGGAAGGTCTCGGCGGGACGGTCGTCCAGGCGCAGCGACCGGACAATGGCCCCCGCCGCGACGTCCCAGACCCGCAGCACGCCCGTCCGGCTGGCCGCCACCAGCCTCTTGCCGTCCGGCATGAACCGCATCGGCCCCACCCCGGGGAAGTGCGCCACCTCCGGCCCCCGCATCTTGTGCACCCGGATCAGGCCCATGTCGCTGAGGGCGAGACTCTCGGCCTTCGGTCCCAGGGCGACCCAGCGGTCCTGCTCCGGCGTCCTCCTGGGCTCGGCGAATTGCCTGAACAGGCTCCCTCGCAGCGGCAGGGCCGACGGCTCCTGGCCGAACGACAGCGTCCGCACGACGGACTGGGCGTTCGTCTGGGAGACGTCCGAGGCGAACGGGTAGACCTCCGTCTGCTCCAGTTGGTCAGGACGGGAGGTCTTCCATCGCCACTGGACTGCCATGGCGTAAGGAGCGGCCTGGTCGGGGCGGAACCTGGACTCGGACTGCCTCACCGGCACGATCGCCAGGAGGCCCCGGGACGTCCGTTCCAGCGCCGCGGACGTGAACGCTTGCCGGCCTGAGGGGAGAACGAGGTCGTCGAAGGCGATCCGCCCCACTTCCACCTCCCGCCGCTCGCTGTCGACGGGCCATGCCAGGATCCGCCCGTCGCCAGCCAGCCCCAGCACCCGGGCGCTGTCGGCGGCGAACGTCACGGCACGGACGCCGTCTCCCGACTCGGCCCGGGCGGGCCCGGCGCGCTGCACGGCCGGCGCCGTCGCGGGGGTCTCCGGCATGCCCAGGGCCCCGGCGGCCTCGTCGGCGCCGAACGGCCACAATGTCATCTCCCCGGCAGGATCGGCGACGTAGCCGGGGTTGCGGGCCCGTTCGTACCGCCGCGCCGCCAGCCACCGCCCGTCCGGCGACAAGGCAATCGGGGCACACGCACCGCGAAGGATCGTCCGCCCGCCGGAGGCCAGGTCCCACGTGGCCACCCAGGCGTCCCAGTCGGTCCCGGGGCGATTCATGGGGGGGCGGTAGTAGGCCGCTGCCAGGCGCTGCCCGTCCGCGCTGACCGCCAAGGCCGTTACGATCGGGGCCCGGCCCAGGGGTGGATCATGCGGCGACCAGGAGGCCGGGCTCGCCCGGGCCTGCCCATACGCCCCCCCGGCCGATGCCAGCACCACCGCCAGTCCGACCCCCACCCAATGCCCGCGCCGAATTCCTCTCACGTGATCGCGCTCCTCTTGCCCCGACAGCGCCGCGCCGCCGGAGGGACCCACCCCATCAGACGCCCAGCCTGCAGGCCCGGTTCCCAACCGTCGCCGGCAATCTGCCGACGGCCTGGCTACCGCAGCGCCACGCTCACGTCCGTGAGGCAGTCGTACCAGTGGACGAAGGTCGCTCCATTGATCTCCTGCAGGATGTCGTCGCGGTGATGCCGGTCGGGGATTTCCCGCCGGATCAGCGCCGCGGCGGCCTGGGCGTGCCGGGCCATGAGTTCGCCGAACGCGGCCTGGTCGCCCTGGATGGCGCGGCCTGTCAGGATGTCGTCCGCTTGATTCTCCACGACGCCCTCACAGTACAGGGAGCACGGGGACGGGCACAGGTTCAATCGAATCCGGCGCATAGGCGATTCGGGTTTACACCCCGCCCGGCCGTCGCCTAGGATGGGCGGTGCGATGGCCACGAGCTACGGAAAACTCTCTCCCGGGCGCCGGCGGGTCCTGGCGGTGGTGATGCTGGGCACGCTGGCGGCGATGATGCTGGCGGCGTTCAGCCTGCAATGGCCCGCTTCCCGGCGGATTGACGCGGCCGTCGAGGTGCTCGCGAAGGCCCGCGCCGCCCCCGCCGACGAGCTCTGGCCCGCCGAGCCGCGGATCGACTGGTACCTCCGCTACGACGGCCCCGGCGTGACGGGCTGGACCGCGGCGGTGCGGGGGCGGGCCGACGACGGGCAATTCCTCGGCGCCGATCTGGCCTACGCGGACCGGGGCGCCGATCTGGCCTACCCGGACCGGGGCGGCGTGGTCAGCATCAAGCACTGGAGCCTCAACCAGACGCTCACGGGCGGCTCCTATATGG
This sequence comes from Phycisphaerae bacterium, assembly GCA_035686585.1. Lineage (GTDB taxonomy): Bacteria > Planctomycetota > Phycisphaerae > SM23-33 > SM23-33 > DASRZG01. The sequence goes on along the minus strand of DASRZG010000056.1, from coordinate 5,733 downwards.
GCAAGGAGCTCACCGAAAAGGGACCCGCGCAAACGACGATCGATCTGAAAGGAGGCCTGATCACGACGCGGCGGATCGACGCCTTCGGTGTCACGGAGCCCAAGGTCGAGGCGCCCGAAAACTACCTGCCCAAGGGCACGCTGGAGGTGATCGCGTGGCGGATGGCGGGCGACGCCGGCTCCGACGCGCAGTTCCGGCTGATCTTCAACCAGAAGCAGCGACACCCCAATCTGGTCGTCTTCGGGAGCCTGCAGTTCCGCGGTCTGGGGCAGGCGCAGGACCGGGACGGCCAACCCGTCCTGCGGACGCGGATCACCGGCGTCCGGACCCTGAGCAAGTTGGACCACTTGCTCGAGTTCGACCGCGATGGCACACTCGCGCGAGTGCTTCTGCAGGAAACGGGGGGGCGGTTGCAGGGGGTGAGCCCGCAGGAACTCCTCCGCCACGACCCCCGGGCGGCGCAGATCCTCTGGAAAAACCTCCAGCAGCATCCCCCCGACCCGGCATGGCCGCCGTTCCTACGGCGCCTTGAGAGCATCCTGACGGAGCTCGCCGGCCCGACGGATGAGGTCGGCGTCTGAGGGGGGCTGGGACTCCTGAAGCGTGAAGTGGGTCTTGCGGTCGACGTGGTAGGTCCACGGCGCCATCTCGCTGAGCAAGTCCACGGGAAACAGGTCGTACACCGGCGGATCGACCCGCCAGCCGGCATCGAGCGTCTCGTACCCCTCCAGCCGCAGTGTCACGTCGTAGGTGCCGTAGAAGGTGAAGGGGATATTCACCGGCGTCCGGCCCACCTCGACGCTGGAGACGTACACCAGCGCCCCGGCCGGGTCGGAGGTGATGGTCAGCGTCCGCTCCACGCAGCCGATCGGAGCGGCTGCGATGAGGATCGACGTCGCCCGCAGAATGGCCCGTGCGCCCATGTCGGGTGCTTATACCTCCGCCCCGGCCCGCCCACAAGCAAAAACCACCCCTCTCAACCCCCGCTGCCGTCTTCCCCCCGCGTCGGAGAGCGCCTATAATTCCCGGCCATGAGCACGCGGGAACCATTGACGGAGCGGGGATACGAGACGCCCTTCGTGGTGCAGTTCAGCCTGTTCCTGTCCAATCGCGTCGGCCGGCTTAACCAATTGCTGGAAATCCTCGAGCAAGACGACGTGCAGATGGCCGGGATTTCCGTGGTCGATTCGACCGACTGGGCGGTGGTGCGGATGGTCTTCACCGCCCCGGACAAGGCGCGAGAGGTCCTGAAGCGACGGGGCATCCCCTTCACCGAGGGCGAGCTGCTGGCGATCGAGCTGGAAGACCCGCAGACCTTCCACAAGGCATGCAGGGCCCTGGTCGCCGCGGAGCTGAACCTCCAGTTCGCCTATCCCCTGCTGCTGCAGCGCGGCGGGCACCCCGTCCTGGCTTTCCACGTCGACGACCCCGTCCTGGCCAGCCAGGTCCTCATCCGCCACGGCTTCAGCCTGCTCGACCACGGCGCGGTCTGACGGCCGGAAGCCGCGTACAGGCGACTCCCGAATCAGCCCTGGGAGACTGCCTCGAAACCGGGGGTGCCCCGGACAAGCGCAGCTTGTCCGGCCCGCTTCCGCGCGGAGAGGAGCCGGACAAGGCCAACGACGCCTTGTCCGGGGCACCCGACGAACCACCCGTTTTCATTCCCTGTGGGTGGGCGGAAGCCCCATGGCGAACTGCCCCCCGTCTGTCCGTTACTGCTCCTCCAGCGCCTCCCCCAGCTTCCGCAGGGCCTCGGCCGCGGCGTCGTCCGGGGGGGCCTGCGGGTCCGCGGAGGATGGGGCGGCCTCGAGCTTGCTGAGGGCGTCGGCCAGATCGGCCGCCTCGTCCTCGGCGGCGCCGGCGGGTGCGGCCGCCCGGCGGGGCTTGGCCGGGGTGGCGGCCTTGGCGGCCTTCTCGGCCCGTTTGGCGTCTTCGGCGCCGAAGAGGCCGGGGATGTCACGGGCCCGGACGGTCACGTCCTTCGGGGCGTAGAAGATCTTCGCCCGGGGCTTGAGCTGCCCTTCCGCCGCCCGCTGCCGCAGCTCCTCGAACGTCAGCGCCACCGCCGCCACGCCGCCGACCATCACGTACCACTGCCGCGGGTTCTCCTCGACGATCCGCTTGGGCTTGTCCCGGACGGCGCGGGCGAGGACGTCGTCGACGGTCTCCACGGGCTCGGCCGGCCCCTCTTCCGCCAGCTCGTCGGTCAGCTCCAGGTCGTCGGGTTCGGGGATCTCCTCGCTCAGCAGGACTTCCCCATCCTGCTCATAGGGGATGGCCTCGACGATCTCGGCCACCGGCAGGCGGCAGGCGAAGATGCCGCCGCAGCCGGGACAGCGGACGCTCCGGCCCTCGCTGCCGGGGAGCGCCTCCATGTCCATCCCGCAGTGCTCGCATCGAACCCGCATGGGCACAACTCTCCCGCCCCCTTGACCACCACCCATTGAACCGCGCCGCCCCGGGCCTGTCAACGCCACAGGACGCCCCCGCACCCTCCCCATCGGCCGGAACGGGCCGGCGCTGGGCCCGTTTACGGGAACTGTTTACAAAACGACCGAATGTAAACACCCCGTGTTTTGCCATAAGTAATTATCATATAAAGCTTTATGGTAGACTCCGTCCTGTTTACATGAGACTGTGTAAACACCCCCGGGCGGGCCCGTCCAGCCGTACGTGTTTAGCGGGACGTGGGTGCCACGGGCTGCTTGCAGCCCGTGTGGGCACGGGGCGGACCCTCGGCGGGCGCCTGTCCCCATTTCGCACAGGCTGCAAGCAGCCTGTGGCACCCAGGGTAAGTACCGTGCCTGGAAACGAATACCATGTCGCTAAACACGTACGTCCGGCCCGCCGTGGTTGTCGGCCGGGAACGCATTTCCGGCCTCACGTTGCCAACGGCGGGAGGGGCGCGTATGATCGTGCGTCCATGGCCAAGACGTACGATATCGCCGTCCTGGGCGCTACGGCCGCGGGGTATGTCGCGGCCACGATCCTGGCCCGCGCGGGGCGGGAGGTGATCCTGGTCGACGCGCCGGGCTCGGCCACCGAATCCCCGCTGGCGGACTGGGTTCCGGCCGACCTGGTGGCGGACTGCCGCCAGGTCCGGGACGTTCGCGCCGCCGGCCTGGACGAGCCGGTCCGGGCGGTCTGCTTTCACGGCCCGGACCTGGCCCGGGAGGCCACGTGGCGGCAGCGGGCGGTGGCGGCGTACGTGGTCCGCTCGGCGACGCTGCTGGGGGCCCTGGCCCGTGCCGCCCGCGAGGCGGGGGTGCACGCGGTCCAGACGGCCAACACGGCCCGGCCGCAGCTGGGCGAACGGGCCGTCTCCCTGACCCTGGACGACCGCTCCGTCCAGGCCGGGCTGCTGCTGATCGCCAAGGGCGCCCCCGTCGAGGTGTTGACCGCCCTGAACCTCTCCACCCGGCTGGTCTCCGCCAGCGGCATCGTCATCTGCGGGCTGGACGCCCCGCTGCCCCGCGGCGCGATCCGCAAGGAGCTGGCCGGCGTGATCCACGTGGTCGCCATCGAGGGTGCCGAGAGGTTGGGGATGTTCTTCGCCGCCGGCAGCGTGCTGCACGTCCGGGCGATCTCCACCAACGACTCCGACCCGGTCCGCGGGCCGGACCTGTCGGCGCTGATCTCCCGGCTCCAGCGCGGCGGGCTGCTGCCGGAGCGGCTCGATCTGGCCAAGGCCTCCGCCGCCATCTGGAGGCCACCCGGGGGGATCGCCCTGGACCTCGAGACGCTGCTGGCCAAGCGGACGCTGCTGGTGGGCACCGCCGGCGGGTTCGTTTCGGCCGTGGTCGGGCAGACCATCGACCCGTCCATCCGCAGCGCCATGATCGCCGCCGACGTCGCCGCCCGCGCCGCCGACGCCGCCCAGCCCCAGGACGTCCTGGCCGACTACAAGGCCCAGTGGCGCGACGCCATCGCCGAACGCATCCGCCCCACCGGCACCAGCCTCCGCATGCTCATGCCCATGGTCCTGTCCAACCGCGCCATGACCGAGCGGTTCGCCAAGACGCTGCTGACCGGGCAAAACCTTTGACGAGATTGCGGATTGCGAAGAAGAAGCATGGGCCGCAGAGACGCAGAGGACTCGGAGATCACCTTATTGTGTTTCTTCTTCTTCTAACTCAATCTGTTCTCTGCATTCTCCGCGCCTCTGCGGCCCATGTCTGGTCCTACTCCCCCATCAGCGTCCGAACATGTGCCACCGTCGCCGACGCCAGGCCGCGGAGGCTGTAGCCGCCTTCGAGCATCGAGACGATCCGCCCGCCCGCGGACCCGGCGGCGATCTCCATCACGGCCGCGGTCATCCGCGCGAAGCCCTCGTCGGACACGTCCAGCCGGCCGAGCGGATCGCCCGCGCGGGCGTCGAACCCGGCCGAGATCAGCACCAGCTCCGGCGCGAACGCCTTCGCCGCCGGCAGCAGGCGCTTCTGGACCGCGGCCAGCACCTCCTCGTCCCCGGAGCGGTGCGGGACGGGGCAGTTGAGGTTCGTTCCCTCGGCCGGACCCTCTCCCGTCTCGTGGGCGAAGCCCATCCCCGTCAGCGGCACGGGATACGCCCAGTCCTGGTGCACGGAGAAGTACATCACCGTCGGATCGTCGTAGAACGTCTCCTGCGTGCCGTTGCCGTGGTGCACGTCCCAGTCCACGATGAGCACCCGCCCCACGCCGTGGTCGCGCTGGGCGATCCGGGCCGCGATGGCGATGTTGTTGAACACGCAGAATCCCATGCCCCGTGTCGGCGTGGCGTGATGACCCGGCGGGCGGACCGCGCAGAACGCCGCCCGCGCCGATCCCTCGCAGACCGCCTTGACCGCCGTCGCCCCCGCCCCCGCCGCCAGCAGCGCCGCCTCGTACGAGCGGGCCGAGACGTTCGTGTCGCCCGTCGACAGCATCGCCCTGCCCTCGGCCACCTCGCGCCGGACCAGCTCCACGTAGTCCGGCTCATGGACCAGCAGCAGGTCGTCCTCGCGGGCCGGGGCGGGGTCGAGCCACAACAGCTTCTCCTTCAACCCCTCCTCCACCAGGGCCTCCCAGATCGCCGCCAGCCGCTGCGGCGACTCCACGTGCCCCAGCCCGGTGTAATGCTCCAGGAACTCCGGGCCCGAGAGGAAGGCGACACCTGATGCGGTCATTGCTCACCTCACGGTCGTCCCTACGGGACTGGGGACGGTTGGGCGGCCCAGACGCAAGGCTTGGTCGCTGCCGCTGCCTGCGCCCTGAGCTAAGAACGCGGAACCCTACGGGGCCGACACGTTTGCAGCCACTCTCGCCTCACGCCGCGAACACCCGCGCCCTGCCCGACAGGCCGGAGCCAACCCGGGCGAAGCGCGCGGACCCGTGGCCGAGATAATACCGTCTTCCCGGCCGCGAAGCGGCCTTCGTTCTTAGCCCAGGGCGACCGGAGCGAAGCGGAGGGAGCCCTGGGAAAACGGCACCGGCGGGGCCGAGCCCCGGATGGGGCGATCGTGGTCACGGTCGTCCCTACGGGACTCTGGGCCGTTGGGCGACCCAAACCCAGGGCTTGGTCGCTGCCGCGACCTGCGCCCTGGGCTAAAGACGAAGGCCCCTACCGGGGCCGACAGAGCCCAGGGCGAGATAATGCCATCTCCCCGGCCGCGGAGCGGCCTTCGTTCTTAGCCCAGGGCGACCGGAGCGAAGCGGAGGGAGCCCTGGGAACCGGCGCCCCCGGACCCAGAGCCCCGGATGGGGCGATCGTGGCCA
>DASRZG010000055.1:0-5804 GCA_035686585.1 Phycisphaerae bacterium | reverse complement strand
CGGCGCGGGCGCCGGCCAGCCCCGCCAGCCGATCCGGATCGTCGCGGTAGGGCGGATCGAGGCCGACAAGGTGGTCCCCGCGGGCGAGCCCCTGAAGCTGGAGCCGCCGTACTTCCGGTCCTTCGACGCGACGGCGGCGGTAAGAGCCTGGTTGGCCGCCCCGGCCGCCAATCGCGGCCTGGCTCTGCTGTCGGCCGGCGGGATCGATCCGAGGGACCTGGTCCTGGACGTCTGGTACGAGGGCAAGCCGGCGAACCTTCCCCCGCAGGTGGAGGGCCTCCACGCCGCCCACGCCAACGGGCAGACGTTCCTGGTCTGGAAGGAGCTTCCGGAGTTTCGGCCGCCCGCCGACAAGGTCCTGTGGCTGGAGCGGTTCGACTACCGCAAGCCCCAGTTGGCGGACGGGCCCGGGCAAAACGCCTGGGGCGGCCCGCGGGTCGGGGCGGTGACGCTGGCGACGCTGCGGGACCTGGAGGGGTTCGCCGTCCGCACCGAGAAGGGCCCCGGGCAGCGGCTGGCTGACCAGAAACGGGTCAAGGACACCCCGGACGTGCAGTACCGGATCTACCGGTCACCCCGGGCGATCACGGCGGACAACATCGGCTCGGCCGAGTGGGTGGGCGTGGCCCGACCGCTGAACGCCTACGACGACATGATGATCATGGGCGGGCACATCGCCTGCCGGGGCGAGTACTACGACCAGCAGGAGATCCCCGACTCGATCTTCAAGACCTGGTGCCACGGCGACGGGCAGGCGGTGGCGCCGGGCGAGGCGTTCTTCGCCTTCACCCTTCCCGAAGGCTCCTCCGGCGAGTACTTCTACGCCGTCACCGCCTGGAAGGCGGGCGTGGAGAACCTCTCGGCCGTCTCGGACGCCAACAGCCTCCCCGCCCCGGTCGCCGAGAAGGCGGCGATTCCCAAACCCGTCCTTCAGCACATCCGTCCCGATACCGTCCACATCCGGCCGAAGGAGAAGACCACCGAGTACTGGTACGCCTTCTTCCTGGGCCCGCCGGTGTCGAACATCCCGCAGATGGACCCGCGGCGGATCGTGGTGGAGGTCCCGGAGGCATGGAAGGCGCCGGGGGCCCTGCAGATGACCACGACACCCGGCGGGGCGTTCTGGGACACGCGGGTCGCCACGGACCAGCAGATCCTGCTGTATATCCAGCAGGACGTCGGCTACGGCGGCGATCTGGGCTACAACGAGGGGCGGGGCACGCTGAAGGCGTTCGCCGGCTCGCAGGTGCGGTTCTACTCGGAGAAGTACCTGTTCACCGTCCTGGACTGGGCCCTGTCCAAGTGGCGGGCGGACCGCAGCCGGATCGGCGGCGGCGCCTCCACCCATTTCTCCGCCCGGCACCCGGAGTTCTTCGGGGCCCTGATGATGGGGCCTCCCTTCGCCAGCGGCTATTCCCTGGACTTCGACCAGAAGTGGAACCCCGCCAGCGGCTCCCTCGGGAGCAACCTCGGGCCGGTGGACTTGGTCAAGGGCCCCGACGGCGAATCGGCGTGGGACATGTTCGACCTGTGCAAGTACCTGCGGGCCAACCCCGGCAAGGACATCCCCTTCATGGGGTGCATGTTCTCCCAGCCCAAGGACGGCAATCACGGGGCGGAGTACGGCTGGCAGGACGACCCGAAGGGCCTGGCAGCGCTGCGGGACGCCCGGCAGCCCTACGCCGCCACCTGGGGCGGAGCCGGCCTGCCCGGGGAGGTCTCCAAGGCCTACGCCGCGATGCGATGGGACAAGACGCTGCCGGCCTTTTCCAACTGCTCGCTGGACAACAACCCCGGTACCGGCGACCCCGACGCCGGCGATCCCTGGGGGCAGATCAACGCCTGGCTGCTGTGGGACGGCGACGGCTCGGCGGAGGCGGCCGACCGATGGGAAATGACCGTCTGGCTCGCCGCCGCCAGCCCCGCCGACACCTGCACGGTGGACGTGACCCCGCGCCACTGCAAGGGCTTCCGCCCCGCGGCCGGCCAGGCCTTCCAATGGACCATCACCTCCTCCGCCGACGGCAAGGTGATCGCCAACGGGACCGTCCAGGCAGACCAGTGGGGCCTGACCACGCTGAAGCGGATTCCCGTCGCCAAGGACCCCAGCCGGATCGTGATCCGCAAACCGTGACCTGCGAGCCGGCGCCAGGAGAGCCGCCATGACACGGTTCGGTTTGACAGTGACGTTCCTGCTGACCGCCGCCTGCCAGGCGGGGGTGGTCGTCCAGACGTGGGGGCCCGGGCAGGGCGCCTCGCACCCCAGGACACTGACCTTCGCCGAGGCCGGTGGCGGGTGCGTGATCGAGGTGGACCTGGGCAATCTGGCGGCGGGGACGGAGGTATACGCCGCCCGGCTGTTCATGGAGCGGTCGCACGTGACCGTCCAGCCGCGCGGGCGCGGCGAGGCCCGCAAGCCCACGCCCGAGGACGCCCTGGCGGCCTGCGAGGTGGTTGCCGGGCCGGATCCGCGAGGCAAGCCGCTGGAGATCGTGGGGCCGTGGTTCAACTGCCTCGACGCCACCGCGGCCGTGCGCGCCGCCGCCGGCGGCGTCTGCCGGTTCCACGTCAAGCCTCTGCCCGACTGGAAGAGGGACCGGACGTACCTGCAGGTCGCCTGGCGGGGCGAGCCCCGCCCCGGCGGTCCGCAGGTGAGGGGCCTGCGGGCCTTCCACCGGGCCGGGCAGACCTTCATCACCTGGAAACAGATCGAGGACCTCGCCGCCGACCCCCCGGCCGCGCCAGAGTGGATCCCCAAAGGCGCCCTCACCTGGGATGCGTACGAGAAGATCATGACCGAGGGGAAGGCCCAGCGGACCGCCTACGCCGTCTACCGCTCCGATAGGCCGATCACGGCTGGGGATATCCAGCAGGCCCGGCGGATCGCCGTGGTGGGCCCGCTGAGCGGGTGGAACGTCAACGGCGCCAACTCCGAGCGTCCCATCGACCTGGCCCTGTCGGGCAAGTACGCCAACATCCACGGGCACTGGAACCCGTTCTCCGACGCCCGCGTGGAGGGACCGTGGGGCCGATACTGCCCGCTGGACCGGTTCGTCATTGAGGAGGGCCAACAGCCCCTGCCGTCGGGGACGGGCCTGTACGTCCACACGGCGGCCGAGCGGGCCAATGCCTTCTACGCCGTGGTGGCCTCGATCAACGGCGAGGAGAACACGGCCGACCTTTCCGCGGCCAACTCCCTCCAGCAGCCGATGGCCGAGGAGCCGGGCGAACCCGCCCCGGTCCTCCAGGCCGAGCTGCCGGAGCTGCCGTTCTGGAACTATCCCGAGAAGCGCCTGCACTACGTCCGCTGGCTGGCGCCGCCCTACACCCATCTTCCCTCGGACTACGAGAACTTCGCCGTCTGCGTGCCGCTGGAGCTGGGCGAGGGCGTGCCGCTGGAGTTGAGCCTCCACCGCGACGACCGCAGCTACTGGCGGACGGGCATCCGCGTCGAGCCCGACAGCGTCGTCCTGAGGCCGTACGACTGGCCGCGGCATAGCTGGTGGTACGGGCACCACGAAGCCCTGGATACGCTCAAGGGGTTCCGCCAGGGCGTCATCCAGCCGTACACGGAGCGGAGGCTCCTGTGGCTGCTGGGGTGGGCGGCGGCGAAGTGGCCCGTGGACCGCGGCCGCATCCTGGTCACCGGGGTGGTCCGGCGCAGCGGCGGGGCGGGGCGCGACAGCGGCAACGACCTCAGCGCCCCCAACGCCGCCGTCCGGCTGGCGCTGCGGTACCCGCAGATCTTCAACGTCGCCATGGGCGGCTACAACGTTATGCCCGACTGGCGGATCGATCCGCCGGACAACCTCGTGGGCATCTGGGGCGACCCGCGGTGGCAGATTCGGACCGCCCCCTTAAGCCCGGCCGGCGCCGCCGGGCTGAGCGTCTGGGACGAGCTGGACCTGCTCCGCATCGTCGCGCTGCTGCCGGCCACGGCCGAGGTCCCGGTGGTGACCATGAGCACGAAGGTGACCGGCCCGGCGGCGCCGGACGTGGTGAAGCTGACCAACCTGATGCTCCAGCGGCGCTTCCCCATCCAGTTCCGATTCAACTACTGGCCCGGGCCGGCCCTGCTGCCGGTATCGGCCCGGGGCACGTGGCCGGACCCGATGATCCCGGCCGACGTCCGCCGCCAGCGGGCCCTGCCGGCCTTTTCCGCCGTGGCGCTCCGCAACCACAAGGATGTGCTTTCGGCCATCCCGGTCGAGGACGCCAAGGGCACCGACGGCGACATCAACACCTACCTGCGATGGGGCGAGGCCGTGGACCGCCCCGGCCGCTTCGAGATCGCCCTGTGGGCCGTGGGGCGGTGGGACCGTGCCGTCCCCACCGACGTGACGATCCGCCGCGCGCAGCAGTTCCGGCCCGCCCCGGGCGCGAAGGTGCTGTGGTCCTTCCAGGCCCCGGCCGGCAAGCACTACCAGTCCGTCCCGTCCGACCAGTCGGGCGAGGCGACCGTGGGGACCGACGGCCTGCTGACGATCCCCGCCCTCCACATCACCGGCGGCCGCGTCAAGCTTGCGGTCGCGCTGCCATGACACGGAAACCACAAGAACGATTATCCGAAAGGAGCTGAAACCATGTTCACAGCGAAGCGAGGTTGGATCATCGCGGCTGCGGCCGTGCTGCTGGCGGCGGGCGGGGCGTCCGCGCAGGTCACCGTCTTCCAGCAGGGCGTCTCGCCGGCGGCCGACTACGCCGGGTGCAAGGACACCTGGATCAGCGACAACCAGTGGGAGCAGACCCGCAACAACGCCGCGTCCCAGACGCTCACCTGCGGAGACAAGCGCAACATCCTGATCCGGTTCGACCTGTCGGCGCTGGCCAAGGACGCCAAGGTCAACAAGGCCGTGCTGCGCCTGTGGGACGTGGAGTACCCCCGCAGGGACCGGGACGGGTCGTTCCCCTCGGTGCTGGGCGCCTTCCGGCTGACGCGGGAATGGAACGACGACGGGACGTGGAAGCACCACACCCGCCCGGAGCAGCGTAAGGAGAAGGAGCCCAACCCGGCGCTGGAGTGGAAGACCCCCGGCGGGGAGATGGACGTGGAGACCGACCTGGGCGGACCGGCCAAGGGCCTGGTCGCCGTGGACGCGCTGATGGACGGGCCGGCGGGGCACGTGCACGAGCTGGACGTGACGAAGCTCGTGCAGAAGTGGGTCAGCGGCGAGTGGCCCAATCATGGGCTGGCGCTGGTCCTGCAAGGCAAGGGCCGGGCCACGGTGGCCGGCAGCGACTGGTACGTCCCGTCCGCCCGCCCGATGCTGCTGGTGGCGTGCGGGGGGAGCCGGGACGTGGCCGCCCTGACGCCCGCGCCGAAGGAGGTCGAGCTGGACGCGGCGGCCGGGACGGCCGATCCCTCGCCCAAGCCCGAGGCGGACTACTCCGTCGTCCGCGTGGGCTGGAACGCCAACTGCGCCCTTCGCGGCGGCAGCGCGGACGCCTACGTGAAGGAGGCGGCGGAGAAGTACCCCGGCAACTGGGGCTGGCTGGACATGTGCCGCGTGGGCGGGTGCGCCGGCGACGTCAGCCGGGCCGTGATGCGGTTCGACCTGAACGGGATCCCCAAGGGCGCATCCGTCAAGCAGGCGACGCTGCGGCTGACGCTGGCGCCCTACACGAGCCGGCAGGCGGAGAGCTACCGATACGGGGCGTATCTGCTGAAGCTGCCCGAGGCCCCCGGCTGGAAGGCGGACGAGGTGGACCTGCTCCAGCGCCGCCGGGGGGTGCCGTGGGGCGCGGGCGGCGTGGTGGCGGCCTCGGCGGCCAGGCCCGTGGCCGTCGGGAAGGTGATCTCCCGG
>DASRZG010000054.1:0-2715 GCA_035686585.1 Phycisphaerae bacterium | reverse complement strand
CGGCTGGTCTCGGGCTACATGGGCTTCAGCCGGCTGGGCGCGGATTTCTGGGTGGTATTGGGGCGCGAGGGTCCCCTGGGCGGGGGCACCCTTGGCCGGCGGTATCCGGAGGTGGACTGGGCGCAACTGAACGTCGGCGTGGCCGCGCCCGCCGTCCTGGCCCCCGGCCCCGACGGGCCCCTGGCCACCGTGCGCTTCGAGATGCTCCGCGCCACGGCCCAGGAATGCGAGGCCCGCCTCTTCATCGAGAAGGCCCTGGTGGACCCGGCCAAGAGGGACCAGCTCGGCGAGGACCTCTCCGGCCGCTGCCAGGAGATGCTGGACCGGCGCCAGGAGTACCTGTACCTGTGCAGCGCGAGCCTGTGGTTCATGGCCGACATGGAGGAGCGCGCCGCCGAGTTGTACGGCTTGGCCGCGGAGGCGGCCGCAAAGCTGGGCGGCTGAGGCCGCGGGTAGCCTCTGCAACCGGGAACACAGGCGGCACGGCGCTGCTTCTACCCCTTGGCCTCCTGCAGCACCTGCCGGGCCATCTCCCACGCGGCGGACGGGTCGTCGCACGCCTCGGTCGTTCCGATCTGCCCCAGGTAAGCCCAGACGTACAGGGCGTCCGGGCGCTCGCGGAGCAGGATGCGGCCCTGCTGGAGGATGCGCTCCTCCCGGCCGGCCTTGACATGCCAGCACTGGAGCCATTGGTGGTGGCGCTTGCCGCTGGCGCGGCACAGAGCGGCCAGCTCCCGCACCAGCGGGGTCATCTCCTCCACGTCCCGGTCGATGTTCGCCCAATAGATGTCGGTGCCCAGGTTGTCCAGGCCCTCCACGCCGGCGGCGTCGCGCCAGACCTGCCGGTCGGAGGGCATCAGGCAGCAGAGCGTCTCCAGCCGGGGATGGCGCGACTTGACGTAGGTGCAGACCCGGCGGGCGTACTCGATCACGCAGGTGCGGCGGAACGTCCGCATCTGCTCGGCCGTCCCCGCGGCCATGCGGCAGCCAAACGCCTCCTGGAACCGCCCCTGGCAACTGGGGCACCAGCAGTCCAGCAGCGTGGGCTCATCCACGAAGTACCCGGCAAAGCCCAGCCCGGCCACGCGATCAATCATCCGCTGGATATGCTCCAGACAGAGCGGGTTGTTGTAGCAGCCTTGGGGGGATGACGAGCCGTCCGGCCGCATCTGCCGGCCTTCGGGATGCTCCAGCAGGAACTGGCTGGACCGGCCCCCGCCGAAGAGGTTTAACACTCCCCAGAAGATGGCGATGGGGCGGAGGCCCGCCGGTTCACACAGCTCCGGCAGGAAGGTCAGCTTGCCGGTCATGTGGACGAAGTCGTTTTCCTGCGCCGCCAGCAGCACGTCGTCGCAGCCCAGCCCGGCCAGCTCGGCCAGGTCTTCCCGCAGGTGCCGCGGATTGTGGTGGCCCATGTACGAGACGCCGGTGCGGATGGTTCCCATGGCCGCCACGATACCGCGTGCGCGGGGCAATGTCCAAGCAGCAGGGCGTGCAGCGAACCGAAGCTCCGCCCCTACCCGTCTGGGCGGCTCAGCGACAGGTCAATCCTTGACGCCGATGCGCTTTGCAGCGGGTGCGGGGCGGTCGGGCTCCTCGGCCTGCCTGTCCCGCCCCAGCTTCAGGTCGGCCCGTTCCCAGCCTTCGCGGACGTCGTCGGCGCGCTGGAATCGCCACCACAGCAGGAAGCTCTCGTCGCGGTCGGCCCGGGCGTAGTAGTGGTTGGCGGCGACGAACCGCCCGCGGTCGTGCAGGAAGATCAGCAGCTTGACAATGCCGGTCTGCTCGGTGGTGCGATAGAAGGGGGCCGCGGGGATGGGCACGGGGGCGTTGGGCACGGGCAGCGGGGGGATGCCGATCAGGCCTTCCTTGAACTCGACGCCCAGGGCGCCGGAGGAGACCTCGGCGATCAGGTCGGCGTCGTCGGCCTCCTCCACCAGGGTCGCGCCCTGTTGGCAGATGCGGGCGCGGACGGCCACGCGGACGTACTCCACGTCGTAGGACTTGAGGTTGTTGAAGTCGATGAACACGTCCTTGCCGTCGACCTCGGGCAGATCGAGCTTCTCCATCGCCCGGTCCACCGCCCCGCTCAGGAGCATCTGCTCGATGGCCGACCGCGGCGTGTTGGTCAGCGTCCGCGACGAGCAGCCCGCCGGCAGTGTCGAGACAATCAGCAGCAGCGTGAGGCGTTTCATCGTCACTCCTGTTGCGCAGGGGCCCGCGATCGGGCCGCGACGCCCCGGGTCCCGTGGAGGCCGCAGTATAACGGATGGGCGCCGCCGTTGCCAGCGGGGCGGAAAAGAGCAGAGGGTAGTGCAACGGCGTTGCTCGCGGAATGGGTTGGTCCGCTCGCCCTGCACCCTTGGGAGGGGGCGTGAGGTAAAGACAGCCCCCGGCCACGAGGGCCGGGGGCGAAATAGCGGAGGGCGGCGTCACGGCCAGAGCCAGTAGTGCTCCTGGACCTTTGGCCAGAGCGTCTCCAGCAGCTCGCGGGTGCGGTCCACCAGGATGCGGAGCTGAACGTCGCGCGTCGGTTTGACATTCCTGCCTGCCATCGGTCCGTCCTCCCCAGCGCCCGCCAAGGGCCCCGGTGAAGTCCGGCAACACTACAATGCCGCCGCCGGACTGGCAAGGGGCAAGGCGGGGCAGCGTACCCGTTTAGCCGCGACCCAGCGGGGAGCGCGTCCGTTCCGTACCCGGTGCTTGCGCATGTGC
>DASRZG010000053.1:0-12600 GCA_035686585.1 Phycisphaerae bacterium | reverse complement strand
CAACGACGGCAAGGGCGCCCGGGACATGGTGGGCGACACGAACTCCCCCGCCCGGTGGGCGGTGATCGGCATCGTGGATCATGAGTGACGCGGACGAACAACTCGTGCGCGAGGTGGTCCGGCGCGTGGTGGAGGTGCTGGGCGGGACCGGTGCGCGCGGGGTGGGGGGAATCGGAGGAAACAACAACAACAACGACAACGACGCCGTACGGCGAGCCGATCGGAGTGGGGGAGGGGAATTTCAAGGTGCCGACACCGGCGGGTTGGATTCGGTTTCTCGCGTCTGGGTGACGGCGCGGGGGGTGAGTGAACGGGCGCCTAACGGGGGGACGGTGACCTTGGGGGCGAATGAGTTTCTGACGCCGGCGGCGCGAGACTACGCCGCCTCCCGCGGGATCGTGGTGATCTGTCACGAGCCGGCCCAGGCGTCGGCGGCGCCGCGCCCGGCGCAGGTCAAGCCGGCCGTGCTCACCCGCACGCTTGGCCTGGTGGTGGACCGGGCGGACGCGAAGGTGGAATCGGCCCTGGCCTCCGCCGCCCGGGGCGGGGTGAGCATGGTCGGCTACGCCGGCGCGGCCTGCCCCATCGTCAACGCCCGGGCGATGTGCGACGACGTGTCCGCCGGCGAGCTGGCCGGCGGGGTGATGATCGACCGGTACGCCGCGGCCGGGATGGTCCTGGCGGGCAAGGTTCGCGGCATCCGCCCCGTCCAGGGCGTGTCGGTGCAGGCGGTGCTGGCGGGGCTGAGGCAGTTCGACGCCAACGTGCTGGTGATCGGCCACGCGGCGTGCAGCGTGTACGAGCTCCGCTCCATGATCGACCGCTTCGCCGCCGGGCGGCGGATGGGCCGGGAGCGGACGGCCGTGCTCGAGGCGGTCGAGCGCTGGGAGCGGGAAGGATAGACGTGCGAATCGCCAGGGTCATAGGCAAGGTGACGTTGAACTGCAAGCTCGACGAGGTCCGCCCGGGCAGCTACCTGATCGTTCGCCCGTTCGACCGGGGCACGCTGTGCGGCGAGAACGAGGGCAAGGACGAGACGCTGGTGCTGTACGACGAGCTGGCCGCCCGCGAGGGCGACTTGGTGGGCCTGGTCGAGGGCCGGGAGGCGGCCGCGCCCTTCTGGCCGGCCAAGGTCCCCTACGACTGCTACAACGCCGCCATTCTGGATGACGTGGACTTCGAGGCCGTGCTGTGATGGGAATGCGGATTGCGGACAGAACGACGGGAACGGGTGCCATGGTTACGCGTCGTCTGCGTAACCATGCCGGAGCACGGATTGCAGGCTGCAGATTATGAACGAATGGAAACTCAAAGAGCAGATCTGCCAGATCGGCCAGCGGCTGTATGAGAAGAACTACGTCGCCGCCAACGACGGGAACATCTCGGTCCGGCTGGGCCCGGGGCGGTTCCTGTGCACGCCGACGCTGGTGTCCAAGGGGTTCATGAAGCCGTCCGACATCGCCGTGGTCGACGACGAGGGCAACCAGGTCGGCGGCGACAAGCCCCGGACCAGCGAGATCAAGCTGCACCTGGAGATCTACCACGAGCTGAGTGAGATCAACGCCGTTGTCCACGCCCACCCGCCGCATGCCACCGCCTTCGCCGTCGCCGGCGTCGAGCTGCCCAACGCCATCCTGCCGGAGGTGGAGATCTTCATCGGCCAGGTGCCCATCGCCCGCTACGACACGCCCGGGTCCAAGGACTTCGCCGAGACCATCCTGCCCCACCTGCGGAACAAGGCCAACACCATCCTGCTGGCCAACCACGGCGCCGTCTCCTGCGGCCGGACGCTCCAGGAGGCCTACTTCCACCTCGAGACCCTCGACCAGTACTGCCGGATCCTGCTGCTGACCCGCCAGATCGGCAAGGTCCAGCAGCTTTCGGGCCAGCAGGTGCAGGAGCTGCTGGAGATCAAGCAGAACCTGGGCATCGACGACCCTCGCATCGGCTGCGAGGGCGCCGCCTGCGTGCTGGCGGGTTCGGACGAGTTCCTGCGGGGCTTTTCGGAGCGGGCGATCCCGCAGCACACCGCCGACGCGAACGGGCACGGGCGGGGCTACGGCATCGCCGGGGCCGCCTCCCAGGCCGGCTTGCCCCAGCCCGCCGCCGATCCGGCCCCGGCCGCCGCCGCGGTGCCGGCACGGCCCGGGCCGATGGGCTCGTCCAGCTCCACCGCCCGCCGGCGCGCCATGGACGACGAGGTGGAGCGCCTGACCCAGCTCATCACCGACCGAATCGTGGAGAAGATCGCAAAGGGGTAACGCCGACGTGATCAAGACACTCGATCAGAAACTCGCGGAGATTCACGCCGACCCGCACGGGTCCAAGGCGTTCATCCTCGCCGACGCCAAGGACGCGGACATGGCCTTCGGCATGGCGGCCCCGGGCCGCAGCCCCGAGCACGCCGACGGGGGCTTCCGCTCCCTCACCGACTACCGCGACCACATGCGCGCCAACGTCCGCCAGGGCCTGCTGGACATCATGCTCATGAGCGTCTCGTCCAACGAGCTGCTCACCATCCGCGAGCGGATCTTCGACGGCTCGCCCGTCACCCCCGCCATCCGCGCCAACGACACCACCGACATCCACCTCGCCCGCGGGGCCTCCTACCCCAAGCAGCCCTCGCGCCCGTTCCGCACCGCCCTGATCGAGCACGCCCAGTCCGGCCAGATCGACGGCGACGAGTCCCAACGCCACCTCGGCGCCAACCTCGGCCTGTACTCGATCACCTTCAACAACGACGTCGAGCTGGACCGGCAGACCATCGAGCACTACCGGCTCTTCCGCATCGAGGCCGAACGCAAGGGCTTCCGGCACTTTTTGGAGGTCTTCGACCCCAACGCACCGGTCAACCCCCTGCCGGCCGAACGGATGGGCCACTTCATCAACGACATGATCGCCCGGACGCTGGCGGGCGTGGCCGAGGCCGGCAGGCCGCTGTTTCTGAAGATGGCCTACCACGGCCCCAAGGCGATGGCCGAGCTCGTCCATTACGACCCGCACCTGGTCCCGGGCATCCTGGGCGGCTCGGCGGGGACGACCTACGACGCCTTCAAGCTGCTGGCCGAGGCCCGCAAGTACGGCGCCCGGGCGGCCCTGTTCGGGCGAAAGATCAACAACGCCGAGCACCAGCTCGCCTTCATCCAGTTCCTCCGCCTGATCGCCGACGGGACGATCGGGCCCGCCGAGGCGGTCAAGGCCTACCACGGCGTCCTCCAGCGCCTCGGCATCAAGCCCCACCGCCCGTTCGCTCGGGACATGGAGCTGACCTCCAGCGTCACCAGCTACAGCGGGTCGGGCCCGACGATCAGCATCCCCGCCAACGTCCGCCCGGGCGGTGCAGCGCGGGAGGCGGCGCCGCCGCGACAGGGCAAGACCATCCCCGCCACCACCGGCGGCACCCCCGACTTCGCGAAGATGACGCCGGAGCAGCGGCTGGCGTATCATCGGAAGCGGCTGGATTCGATGTTCGACTGAACCGGCTTCCGGCGCGCGACACCACGGGGGCGGGTAGAACACGAATTTCACGAATTAAGACGAATTACACGAAACAAGAGGATGTTGTTGTTTCCTATTCCTGTTGCCTTCGTGCAATTCGTGTTCTCAAAGCCCCCCGTGCGTGAGGGCTCGTCACGACTCCCGCGCCGGGATCGCCCCGATCTTCTCCAGCACGCCCCGGGCGTTGTCGTGGAAGATCGCCTGCAGGTGCGGGCCGAAGCCGATCGCCTGGAGGGCGTTGTGGTAGCGGGGGATGAGGCCCTCGTAGTTGTAGCTGTCGCATCCCCAGATGAGCTTGTCCGGCGGAATCGTCGCGGCCATGGGCCCGGCCGTTTCGAGAACCCACATGCCCTGCCCCGGGGAGCAGTCGACGTAGGTGTTGGGCGTGCGGGTGGTCAGCATGATCGATTCGAGGAACCCGGCGATGCCGCCCATGTGGGCCATGATGAAGACGGTGTCGGGGTAGATGCGGATGAGCTTCTCGAACCGCCCCGGGTGGGAGTAGTAGGAGGCGTAGTCCCTGCCCGCCTTGGGCGCCAGCCACCCGCAGTGGCTCAGCACGGCCATGCCCAGGGCGGCGACGGCGTCGAAGAACGGGCGGACGGCCTCGTCGTCGGGGAAGTAGCCGTAGTTGGGGAACAGCTTGACCACGCGGAAGCCCTCGCCGTGGTAGCGGGTGATCTCGTCGATGGCGGCCTGCCCGTCGCGCGGGTCGGCGTAGGCCCCGCCGACCAGGCGGTCGGGGTGCTGGCGGACGGCCTTGAGCACGGCGGCGTTGTTTGCCCTGGATTCGGCCGGCAGGCCCAGCAGCAGATTCCACTGGATGTGGTGGGCGTCCATCAGCTCGATAATCCGGGCGGTGCCCTCGTCCCCGTCCTTGCCGTGATTGTGGACGTCGATGAGCCTGGCCGGCAGGGGGAAGCTCTCGCCGGGGGCGGGCCGGGAAACCGCGTTGGGAAGGACCTCGGGGCCTCGTTTCCTCATTCCATCTCTCCTCGATCGGGCGCCGGATGCGCCCGGGGCAACTGTACCCCGTCCGGGGGCGAGATACAAAAGCCCCGCGCCTCCGCGCGGGGCCTTTGGGTACATGCCCAGGAGAGGACTCGAACCTCCACCGGCCTATGGCCGACCAGCCCCTCAAGCTGGCGCGTCTGCCAATTCCGCCACCTGGGCAGGCGGCAACCACATAAAGCTACGCGCCCCGCCCGCGATTGTCAACCCTCGCGCCCCAGCCGATCGGCCCGCTTGGTGCGGACCTCATCCACCACGTCCTGGCGGATGGGCGTGAAGATGTCGATGAACGTCACCCCCGCCCCGTCCAGCAGCTTGCCGCCGTGGACGGTGTTCGGCGGGGCGTACCACATGTCGCCCGGCCCGACGACCTTCTCCTGCCCGCCCACGTGCAGCCTCATCCTGCCTTCGACCACGATCCCGAACTGCTCGTGCGGGTGGGAGTGCATCACGTACTCGCCGGGGTGGTCGATCCTCGCCCACACCAGTTGCAGCTTCTCGCCCGTGATGGCCTTGATCTTGCACAGCGAAGGCGACCGCCCGTGGTCCTCGGCGTCCAGGGCGTCCCAGTTGGGGAAGTAGTCCATGTGTTGGTTTCTCCCACGTTGGCTCCGCGCGGGGGCATGAGAACACGAATTGCACGAATTACGGCGAATTACACGACAGAACAGACTTTGTGGAAGAAGCAGAAGAAGCCGGTCGTGGTCGCGCATCGTGCGAAGCAGGGGAGAGCACGGACTGCAAGACGCTTTCCTTCTTCTACTTCTTCTACCAACTCTCCTCTCAATCCGTGCAATTCGTCTTAATCCGTGTAATTCGTGTTCTTCCTACGCCCCCGCGCGTCGGTTCCTCATCCCGCTGGCAACCGCGTCGCGATCTCGATCAGCACCCGCGCGCCCTTGAGCATGGCGGGGATGACGGTGTGCTCCTGGTCGGCGTGGGCCCCGCCGCCGCCCCCGCAGCCGTAGAGGACGGTCGGCACCTTCGCGTCGATGCTCAGCCAGTGCATGTCGGTGAACCCCGGCGTCATCCGCAGCGTGGGCTTCCTGCCGTAGACCGCCTGGCAGGCGGATTGGGCCACCTTGCAGAACTCGTGGTCCGGGTCGATCCACGCGGGCGGGACGTTCAGTAGTTGGCGGACGCTCACCTTCAGCCGGCGGTGCTTCCGCTGCGCCTTGCGGATGACGGCCATGATCTCGGCCTTGGCGGCCGTGGCGGTTTCCTCCGGGTTGATCCGCCGGTCGATGGAGAAGCGGAACCGGTCGGGCACGGTGTTGACCTTCCCGCCCCCGCCGACCACCCCGCCGACCACCAGCGTGGGGTGCTTGTACGCCTCGCTGCCCATCCGGTAGGCGGTGCGGCGCTTCCGGTAGGCGGCCTGGAGGGGCCTGAACTCCTCGATCAGCTTGCACGCCATCTCCAGGGCGTTGACCCCGTAGCCCGGCACGCAGGCGTGCGACGGCTTGCCGATCACCGTCACCTCCAGCCACAGCACGCCCTTGTGGGCGTAGCCGACGGTCGACCCGCCGGCGCCCTCCAGCAGCACGGCCGCGTCCGGGCGGACCTTGCCCGACTTGACCAGCCAGCCCAGCCCCAGCTCCCCGCCCGTCTCCTCGTCGGCGGTGAAGGAGAACTCGATGTTCCACGACGGCGTGATGCCCGCAGCCATCATCGCCTCCACCGCGAAGATCGCGGCCGCGTTCGAGCCCTTCATGTCGTTGGCGCCGCGGGCGTACAGCCGATTGCCCTTGATCACCGGCTTGAACGGATCGGTCTTCCACCCGCTGGTGGGGGGGACCACGTCGGTGTGCCCGGTGAAGTGCAGCGTTCGCCTGGCCCCCACGTCCCACCGCCCGACGACGTTGTATCGCGGGTAGTCGGCGCTGCCCGGCAGGACCTTCTCCTGAAAGGCTCGGGGGACGCGATAGATGTGCGTGGTCATCCCCAGGCTCTGGAGCTTGCCCGCCAGCAGCTCGCAGCACTCCTTGTACGCCCGCCCCGGCGGATTCACCGTCGGCACCGACAGGAGCCGGACCGCGAAGTCCACCATCCGCTTGCGGAGTTTGCCCAATTCCCTCGTCGCCCGCTCACTGGGCGAAAGACGCTTCCTCGCTCCCGGCTTCCTGGCCATCTCTTGCCCCTACAATGCAAAACGAAGATTCCAGAAGATTCCAAGTCCAGCGCACTGGGCGGACTGTACCCGGTGGGCCGGGACTTGGCAAGCGGCGCAGATGAGGGCGAAGGGGACGGTATCCTGGGTGGCATGGTTACACGCGTCGTTTGCGGGTAACCATGGGGGACTGTCCGAGGTGACGATCTGACATGCTTGAAGCGGGCGGCCCCGTTTGGGATAATGAAATGCGTCATTCGGGCTGGGCGTCTGGTTGAGGCGATCGCCAAGGCAGCAGTCATCGGATGTACAGGGAGAGCTTGGATGATTCTGCGCGGATCGAAAGCGCTGGTGATGGCGAGTTTGATGGTGTCGGTCTGCTCCTGTGGGGGAACGTCAGCGGAATCCCCTTCCTGCTGTTCCCCTGGCGCGGCCCCGGATGCGAACCTCGTCCGTACCGTCCACACGACGAAAGAGTGGCGCATGATCATCAACACCTTGGCCGAGACCAGGCAGTACTACATGATCGAGCGAACCTGGTTGAATCCGGCGAAGGGGTCGGAGGAAAGGCGCATGGAAGGGATGCTGGATGCCGCGGCGGCTGCCGTAGCATCACTGCAGCAGCGCGGCGGCCTGTCCGAGCCGGAGGCGAAGCTGTTGGAGCTGGACATCCGGGGAATGCCACACGTGGGGAACTTCCGGTCTCGGACGGTTACTGACTACAACGGATCTGCGTTGTTACATACGGACAGCTTCGTGCCTCCGCCGGCAGATAGGAGCAGCAACGAATTGCACGAGAGAATGCCATGGCTGCGGGAGCTGGCCCGCCTGACCGGGCGAAACCCGGTGACGGTCCGAGCGGCGATCGACTCAAGCGCACGGCGTATTCAGATCGTCGAGTCAGCAGAGGGGTATCCGCTGACAAGGATGCTCGAGAGCTTGACCGAGAGGACGTGTCGAGGCGGGAAGCTCCAGACCTTCAAGGCCCAGGGCGAGGAGGCGAAACGGTACATCGCCCGCATAATAGCCAACCATCCCATGCGATAGTACGTGGCCATTACGTGTCGAGGCACCCGCGCCCAATCTGCACCCGGCTTCAGGCCGGCTTCTCGATCAATGCCTTTAGGCGTATGGGCCCGCTCCGAAGGAGCGGCTGGCATTTGGCCGGGGGCGTCAGCTCGGAGCGAAGCGAAGATGCCGCCGGTACCCCGGAATAGGCTCTTTTCAAGGGAGGAGCCCCGAAGGGGCGATGGAAAGGGGGCGGTCGGGACGTCGTTTCTGTCGCCCCTTCGGGGCTCAGCATGAAAAGAGACACCGGTTCCGGGGGCTGACGCCCCCGGCCAAATGCCATGGGCCCCTTTGGGGTCCAACAACCAACACCAGCTTGGCACGACGCTAGACACGCACCCACCTGAAGGTGGTGGCAAGTAGAAGCTAGCAGCTTCTCCGCCCACCACCCAAGGTGACCGAACTTGGCAGCGTACAGGAGAAGACGTGCGGTGCAACCAGACGAGTGCCCCGGGTATTGGTATGGGGACCCCACTCGGCGTACCATCCCTCCCTGAATCCCGCTACATGACGGAGAACCGACGTGTCTGAGCGCATCAACCTCAACGACGGCTGGCAGTTCACGTGGGGCGAGGTGTCCGGCGGGGCGCGGGACAAGCCCGAGCCCAAGCGGCCCTCCAAGTGGATGCGGGCGGCGGTGCCCGGCGACGTCCACCTCGACCTGATGCGCGAGGGAATCCTCGCCGACCCCTTCGTCGGAGACAACGTCGACCACGCCGTCTGGGTCGAGCGGAAGGAATGGTGGTTCAAGCGCAGCTTCGACACCCCGGCCGGCCTGGCCGGCAGGCGGGCATACCTGGTCTTCCACGGCCTGGACACCTACGGCACGGTCTGGCTGAACGGCAGGAAGCTCGGCGCCACCGACAACATGTTCATGCGGTACGAGTTCGACGCCACCGAGGCGCTGAATCCCGAGGGCCCCAACGAGCTTCTCGTCCGGCTGGCGCCGCCCTGGGTCGGCATCCCCGTCGAGCCCGACCACGCCCCGGTCGACTGGACCGGCATCCGCATCTTCGCCCGCAAGGCCCAGATGAGCTTCGGCTGGGACATCGCCCCGCGGCTGCTGACGGTCGGCATCCCTCGTCCCGTGGAGCTGGTCGTCGCCGAGGCCGCGCGGATCACCGACGTCCGCGTCACCCACAGCCGCGTGCCGGCCAACGAGGTCAAGGTCAACCTCGAAGTGGAAGTCGAATGCCTTGCCGACGCGCCGGTCCGCGCGGTGCTGAGCGGGCGCGTCTGGGACAGTTCATCACGGGCCTTCGGCGCACGCACGCAGGATGAGAACAGCGGCTGCGGTCGGGTGCCCCGGACAAGCCGGTTTCCGGCTTGTCCGGCCTGCACCGGTGGTCCAGCGGCGCCGGACAAGGCAGACGACGCCTTGTCCGGGGCACCCCATTTCCGCGGCAACGAATGGGAGATCGAGACGGAGCTGTCGCCGGGCGCGAACGTCATCGAGGTGGGGACGACGCTGACCGACCCGCCGCTGTGGTGGCCGGTGGGCTATGGGGAGCCCACGTTGGTGGAGTGCCAGGTCCGTCTGGCCGTTGACGGGCGGGAGGTGGACGCCCGCGCCCAGCGGATCGGCATCCGCACGCTGGAGCTGGTGCAGGAGCCCCAGCCCAGCGGGGCCGAGAGCTTCCGCTTCCGCTGCAACGGGCGGGACATGCTCGTCACCGGGTTCAACTGGACGCCCATCGACGCCATCTTTGCCCGCGTCAGCGACGAGCGCTACACCCAGACGCTGGAATCTCTGGCGGCCATCGGCACGAACATGATGCGGATGTGGGGCGGGGGCATCTACGAGCCGCCGCACTTCTACGACGAGTGCGATCGCCTCGGCATCCTGATCTGGCAGGACTTCATGATCGCCTGCGGCTGGTTCCCCCAGAGCGACCGTTTCGCGGCCGCCATCGACGCCGAGGCCCGGCAGGTCGTCCGCGACCTGCGGAACCGGCCTTGCCTGGCCCTGTGGTGCGGGGACAACGAGAGCCACGCCCAGTACGCCAAGCACGCCGCCGGCGCCCCGGCCGAGCGGATCACACTGGAGGTCCTCCAGGCCGTCTGCGACGAGCTGGACCCGGGGCGGCTTTACATCCCGTCGTCGCCGTACTCCCCCCGCGGCGGGCCCGCCAACGGCCAGACCGACGGCGACATGCACTTCTACGCCCACGGGACGAAGTACGACGACCCGTCCATCTGGGACATCCGCTGCCGGTTCATGTCCGAGTTCGGGCACCTGTCCCTGCCGTCGGCCGACCTGATCCGCCAGTACTTCCCGCCCGGCACCGAGTGGCCGCTGACCTCGCACATGTGGCGCTTCCACGGCACCGACACCGTCTACGTCACCCGGTTCCGCGGGGCCGAGCGGATCCTCCGGGCCCTGGCGGCCAACGGCCTGCCCGCCCCCAAAAACCTCGAGGAGGCGGTCCAGATGTCCCAGAAGCTCCAGGCCGACGCCGTCTGCGCCTGGATTGACCGCTTCTGCGAGGACCCCGAGTTCGGGGGCTTTCTGCTCTGGAACGTCAGCGACGCCTGGCCCCAGCAGTCCGACGCCGTCACCGAATACGGCGGCAACCCCAAGGCCATCTTCGGCCGGCTCAAAGAACTCTTCGAACGCGTCCGGCAGCGACACGACCAAAGAAGCAGCATGGGCCGCAGCCGTCTTCGCCTGTCGGCTTCGCCGTGCGAACGAGACGCAGAGGACGCGGAGAAAAGATTGAGTTAGAAGAAGAAGCAACGGAAGAAGGGGGGGGCTGAACAGGGTTTGCTTGCTTCTTCTAACTCGTTCTGTTCTCTGCGTCCTCTGCGTCTCTGCGGCATATTTTTCTCCTTCTCGGGCTTGACGCGTGCATATCAAGCGTACATACTGGTATGTATGAGAACGACACTTAACATTGACGACGCCATCTTGTCGCGGGCGGCGGAGTTGACGGGTGTGCGGGAGAAGACCTCGCTGGTCCGGATGGGCCTGGAGGCCCTGGTTTCCCGCGCCAGTGCCGACCGGCTGGCGGCGCTGGGGGGAACGGAGAAGAAGCTCAAGCCCATCCCCCGCCGCCGGGGGCCGACGCGGTGATCCTGGTCGACACGTCGGTGTGGGTGGACCACCTGCGAAGCGGGAACGAGGAGCTGGCCAAACGTCTCCGTGCGGACGAAGTGGCGTGTCATCCGTTCGTCATCGGTGAGCTGGCCTGCGGGAACCTCCGGAATCGTTCGGAGCTGCTGGCCCTGCTGTCGGCCTTGCCGGCCGTTCCGAAGGCGGACGACCAGGAGGCGCTGGCGTTCATCGAGCAGCATGGCCTGATGGGCAGGGGCCTCGGCCTGATCGACATCCACCTGCTGGCCTCGTGCATGCTGGCCGGCGTCCGCCTGTGGACCCGCGACGCGAGCCTGACCCGGGCGGCCTCCGCCCTGAACCTCTCCGTATAAACAGCATGGGCCGCAGCCGTCTTCGTCTGTCGGCTTCGCCGTGCGAACGAGACGCAGAGGACTCAGAGAGAGGCGTTTGGGGGACGTTTGCCACCACCTTCGTACGTGTTTAGCCGGACGTGGGTGCCACGGGCTGCTTGCAGCCCGTGTGGGCACGGGGCGGACGCTCGGCGGGCACCTGTCCCCATTCCGCACAGGCTGCAAGCAGCCTGTGGCACCCAGGGTAAGTACCGTGCCTGGAAACGAATACCGTGTCGCTAAACACGTACCCACCTTCAGGTGGTGGTATCGGTCCAACCCCGGGCGACCCCCAGCCCGCTTCAGCGGGGCTTCTCGATCAAGGCCTTCAGGCATCGGGGGAACAGGGCTGTCCGCTTGACGATCGGCGCGTCCTCCCGATTGCGTGCACGCGATGGCATGCGGCTGAAGCCACGGATCGAGAAGCCCGGCTGGAAGCCGGCTTGGGGGGTATCAAGGCCCGCAAACCACCACCTGAAGGTGGTGGCAAACAACAGCGGCATTGGGGGGCAGTCCTCCGCGTTCTCCGCGCACTCTGCGGTTCCTCTGGTTTCTTCTTCTAACTCATTCCGTTCTCTGCTTCCTCCGCGTCTCGTTCGCACGGCGAAGCCGACAGGCGAAGACGGCTGCGGCCCATCTGCTTCTCTCCTACGAAACAAAACGTAAACTGGTGCGTCCAGTACAGGTGAAGCCGCATTTCCCTCTGGAAACGGAAAGGACGAACGGATGCCCAGACGATCTTCATCGCACCCGACCGAGGCCGAGCTGGAGGTGCTCAACGTCCTCTGGCAGCTCGGGCCGGCCACGGTCCGACAGGTCCACCAGACGCTCCAGGCCGATCGGACCACTTCGCTGACCACCACGCTGAAGCTGCTGCAGGTGATGACGGAGAAGGGGCTGACCGTCCGCGATCGGGAAGCCCACCCGCACCGGTACGCCCCGGCCGTCTCGGCCGAGAAGACCCAGGCGGGGCTGGTGGACGACCTCGTGCAGCGGGCGTTCAGCGGGTCGGCGCGGCAGTTGGTGGTCCGGGCGGTCGAGGAGGGCGACCTTTCGCCCGAGGAGCTGGGCGAGATCCGCAGGCTGATCGACCACGTCCGCAAGGGCAAACGGGGAGAGAAACGATGATGGACCTCATCAGGGAAGTTCAGAGCTCCGGTACGGTGTATCGCCTCGGCTGGACACTTCTGCACACGCTGTGGATCGGGGCGGCGCTGGTGGGGCTGCTGGCGGTGGCGCTGGCGGTTCTGAGACGGCGATCGGCCAACGCGCGGTACCTGGCGGCGTGTGCGGCCCTGGCGCTGCTGGCGCTGTCGCCGGTGGCGACGTTCATGGTGGTTCCCGCGCCGGTCAGGCCCGCGGCCGCCGAGCTGCCCGGTCCCGTCGTGGCGGAGTTCCCGGACGCCTCCGTTCCACTTGGGCCGCTGCCGGTGATTGGCCATGCCGCGCCGGCGCCGGAGAGCGTCCCG
>DASRZG010000052.1:0-4332 GCA_035686585.1 Phycisphaerae bacterium | reverse complement strand
CGGCGCGGGCGTCGGGTTCGATCCGGCTGATCGATCCGAAGTGCAGGGCGGCGGCGGATGCCACGTAGGCCGGGTCGATCCATTCGGCCTTCAGCGGCGCCAGCCCGGCGTCGTGGTAGAAGAGGAAGTCGCCCGTCCCGTCGGAGCGGACGGCGACGAACGCCAACGGCGTCTTGACGCCTTCCGGCCGCGCCAGGCCGGCGGTGTCCACGCCCTCCGCCGCCAGGACGCCCGCCAGGAAGTCCCCGAACGGGTCCCGGCCGACGGCGCCGATGAACCCGGCCGACGCCCCCGACCGCACCACCGCCACGGCCACGTTGGCCGGCGCGCCGCCGGGGGCCTTGGCGAACCCCGGCGCCTCGCCCACGCTCACGTCTCGCACGGTCGCGCAGAAATCGATCAGCAGCTCACCCAGACAGATCACGTCCGGCACGGTCACAA
Source organism: Phycisphaerae bacterium (assembly GCA_035686585.1). Taxonomy (GTDB): domain Bacteria; phylum Planctomycetota; class Phycisphaerae; order SM23-33; family SM23-33; genus DASRZG01. The sequence continues at coordinate 3,891 of DASRZG010000052.1, read as the reverse complement.
CCCCTTTCGTCGAAACGCGCCACAGGGAAACGTCAACAGTGCAAAAATCCGCGATGCGACACCACGGGACGAGGAGAACACGAATTGCACGGATTACGGCGAACTACACGAAGAAGGCGAAAGCGTGAGAAACAGCAACATTGCCCTTCGTGCAATTCGTCTTAATTCGTGAAATTCGTGTTCCTGGGCCTGGCGAACCCAACGTTACAGCTCACTCATCACCCGCACCAGCTCCCGGACCGCCTTGCCGCGGTGGGAGATCTCGTTCTTCTGGCCCGGGGAAAGCTCCGCCGCCGTCCGGCCGAGCCCATCTACCACGAACAGCGGGTCGTACCCGAACCCGTTCTCGCCCGCGGCGCCGGCGGCGATGCGGCCCTCGACGGTCCCTTCGGCTTCCAGGAGGGTCCGCTCGCCGTCGGACAGGGCCAACGAGCAGACGAACCGGGCGGTGCGGCCGTCCTCGCTCACGCCGGCGAGTTCCCGCAGCAGCTTGCGGTTGTTGGCGGCGTCCATTTCCTTGCGGCCGCGGGGGGCGGGGCATTCGTCGGCGGCGTAGCGGGCGCTGCGGACGCCGGGGGCGCCGCCGAGGGCGGCGACCACCAGGCCGCTGTCATCGGCCAACGCGCACAGCCCGGTCGCGCGGGCGTACCAGGCCGCCTTGGTCCGGGCGTTGCCGGCGAAGGTGGCCGCCTCCTCGGCGGGTTCGGGAATCCGCCCGTCCGGGTCCACCTCGTCCAGCCCCGCCACCTCGACCCCGCAGGCGCCGAGGGCGGCGCGGATCTCCCTGACCTTACCAGGGTTGCGAGAAGCCAACAGGATCTTCCGCGGCCGGGTCATTGCCCTCCCCGTCCCGGGGGATTCGCGCCAGGTACGTCTTGCGCGGGATCCGGTTGATCTTGCCCGTCCGCCGGTCGCGGGTGACGATGTTTTCGCCGTAGCCGTTGATCGCCAGCATCGGGAAGTCGTTCTGGATCTGGAGGATTCGCGGGTCCGTGATCACCGTGCGGGTACCCTGCGGCGTCCTCTCCACGCGGAGCGAGCTTTCGGTGAACGAGCCGATCGTCACGTGCGAGGACACCTTGCCGTGCCAGTAGTATCCCTCCAGCCCGGCGTCGCGGAGGCGGCGACAGTAGCTGACCGCCCGGCCCCGCCGGCCAAAGACCTTCTTCGCCGGATCGTCCCGGAACACCGCCACCAGCACCGTGTAGGTGCCCTTGGCGGCGGCGAGGTCCCACTCGGCCGGGCCCAGGTCCTTGCCCGGAAGGGGCACGATCATCGCCTGGGCGAACACGGCCGTGCGGTCCTGTGCGCGGTAGTCCTTGGCGGCCTTGAGGGTCTTCTCGGCCCCGTCGGGCGTGGGGAATCTGCCCCAGTACACCTCGCTCCGCCCGTCCTTATGCAGGCAGAACACGCCCTTCCACCCGAGCTGTCCGGTCAGCGCCTTCTCATACCGCTGGGCGTCCCGGACGTGCGAGACCGGGTCGCTCATCACGCACAGCAGGACGGTGTACTGGTCCTCGTCGGGCTCGGCCTTCGGGTCGGGGGTGGGCCAGATGCGGTTGGCAGACGGCGTTGCCCCGGGGGTGAACGTGTCGCCACCGCAACCGGCCGCGAGCACGGCCGGCAGGGCGAGTGAAATCAGCAACCGTCTCATGAGCTTGCCTCTTCGCATGCGGTCCTGCGCCTATTGTATCGCTTTGGCCGCCTTGCGCTGGGCGGCAATGAGCTTGCGGACGCCCGACCGCGCCAGCCGGAGCATCGCGGCCAGTTGGGCGTCGTCGAACGGGGCGCCTTCGCCGGTGCCCTGGATATCGACGTACCTGCCGCCGGCGGTCATGGCCACGTTCAGGTCCACCTCGGCGTCGGCGTCCTCGGCGTAGTCCAGGTCCAGCACGGCCCGTCCGCCCACGATGCCCACCGACACCGCCGCCACCGGCGGGCCCAGGGCCCGCGCGGGCAGGCGGCGCCGCGCCATCGCCTGCGCCATCGCCACCCACGCCCCGGTGATCGCGGCCGTCCGCGTCCCGCCATCGGCGGTCAGGACGTCGCAGTCCAGGTAGATCGTGACCTCGCCGATCCGCCTCATGTCCACCGCCGACCGGAGCACGCGCCCGATGATCCGCTGGATCTCCGCCGACCGTCCGTCCAACCTGCCGACGGGCCGGCCCTTGCGCTTGCCCGTGCTGGCCGGGAGCATGCCGTACTCGGCCGTCACCCAGCCCCGCCCGGCGCCCGCCAGCCAATCCGGGACGCCTTCGGTGACGCTGGCCGTGCAGATCACGCGGGTCTGGCCCATCTGCATCAGGCACGACCCGTCCGCCGTCGGCACGTAACCCGTTGTGATCGACACGGGCCTCAGCTCCCCGGCCCGCCGCCCGTCATGTCGAGTGCCCTTGACCATCCAATCACCTGATCCGGCTTGCCCCTGAGTGTAGCGATTCGGCGTTGCCTTTTCCATGCCGCGCGCCGGCGCCGCCGTGCCTGAAAAGGCCCAAAAAGTTTTGACGCCGCGGCATGTCTGCGATAGGTTCCTGCCAGTAAAGCGCATATCGGGATGCACCGGGCCAGGGAAGGCCTCTCGCCCGGGACGAAGGCATAGCTAAGGAGACTTGCCATGACCGAAGCACCGCCCCCCGTTCCGCCGCCGCAAACCCCCGCCGGAGGAGTGAAGCCCCACCGCGGCACGGCCGTGCTCGTGCTGGGGATACTCGGCCTGGTCTGCTGTGTCATCTGCGGGATCATTGCCTGGGTGATGGGCAGCAAGGACCTGAAGGAGATGGCCGCGGGCACCATGGACCGGTCGGGCGAGGGACTCACCAAGGCCGGGAAGATCTGCGGGATCATATCGGTTCCCTTGCAGGTTCTCTGGATCATTGTTGGCATCCTCAAGGCGATGGCCGCGGGAAGCGCTCAGATGCAGTGAGCCGCTGCCCTGATCGGCAGCGTCTGAGGCGTTGGGCCGGCTGAGTCCAGCGGTGTCGCATGTCCGGCGGGGCGGGTGTCCCGGTGGGCATCCGTGCGGCGCCGCGCGCCGGCCCGGGCGGAGTTGCCGCCATGCGAGTGGAGATCTCACGTGTGCCCCGTCGTCCGCCTTGGCCGCTCTGGGCGGTGCTGGTGGCGGCGGGCATGGTGGCCTTGGTGGCGCTGGCGATGATGCTGGGTCAGCGGGCAGGCGCCGACCCGCCGTTGTGCCTGATGAAGCGCCTGACCGGCGTGCCCTGTCCCACCTGCGGGGCGACCCGCGGGGGCCTGGCGCTTCTGCGGGGCCGGGCCGTGCGGGCGTGGCTGTTCAACCCGTTGCTGTTCACACTGGCCGGGCTGTGGGCGGCCGCGACGCTCTTGCGCGTCCTCACCGCCCGCAAGCTGACCTTTTCGTTGACTCGTCCGGAGAGAATCCTGGTGTGGTCTGTGCTGGCGGCCCTGTTCGCCGCCAACTGGGCGTACGTGATCGCGTACGTCCACTGATTCCCGGCCGGCGCGGTCCGGACAACCTGACCGGCCCGGCCGCGATGGAGTACGTCGGATGAGGCAATGGCACTGCATCGTGGGCGGGCAGCAGTACGGGCCCATCAGCGAGGAGCAGCTCCGCGAGTGGATCGCCGAACGGCGGATCGGCCCGTCGGATCTGGTGTGGACTGACGGCATGGGCGCCTGGGCGCCCGCCGCGTCGGTGCCGGGGTTGTTCGGGCCCGGCGTTACCGTCGCATCGGGTGTGCGGAGCATGACCCTCCTGCCCCCGCTGGGGGGCACGGGCGGGCGGATGGGGATCTTCGAGACGTACTCGCGAGCATGGGGCCTGATGTCCGGGCGGTGGGGGGTCCCCATCGGTTTCTGCCTGTTGATACTCCTGATCTACCTGGGGTCCGGCGTGCTGTATTGCCTGGGCGGGCC
>DASRZG010000051.1:0-22879 GCA_035686585.1 Phycisphaerae bacterium | reverse complement strand
GATCGCCTGCCTGTGCAGGCCGGCGGACGGCGGGCCGCCATTCCTCACCGATGACCCCGACCCGGTGGCATTCAGGCACTGGGAGCTCTACGCCTTCTCCACCCTGGACAAGGCCGCCGAGCAAACCGAGGTGCGAGCGCCCGCCTTCGAGCTGACCTACGGCTTCGCGCCGAACTTCGAGGCGAACCTTATCTTTCCCGTCCTGGCGTCGGTTCCCGAAGACGGTTCCCCGGCCTATGGCCCCGGCGACCTGGAACTGGGCGTCAAGTGGCGGTTCCTGCACGAGACGGACCGGTCGCCCATGGCGGGCATCGCCCCCATACTGAGTGTGCCGACCGGCGAGGAGGACCGGGGCCTGGGCAACGGCAGGGCCTGGGCCAGGTTGCCCGTGTGGCTTCAAAAGAGCTGGGGAAGACAGGGCCGACAGTGGACCACGTATGGCGGCGGGGGTTGGGCGATCAACACAGCCGCCGGGCAGCGGAGCTATCCCTTTGGCGGGTGGCTCCTGCAGAAGGAGCTGACCGAAAGGCTGGTCCTCGGCGGGGAGCTGTTCGCCTGGGGCAAGACCGAGGACGGCGGCCGGGCGGGGCTCATCGGCAACTTCGGCGGCTACTACAACTTCACGAGCAGCTTCAGCCTCCTGGTCACCGTCGGCCATACCATCGCCGGCCAGAGGCGCCTGGTCAGCTACGTGGGCCTCTTCTGGACGTGGTAGGCGCCCGGCCGGCTCACGGCGCCGGCGTTTCGGGGGTGTCGGCCAGGACGGTCCGGATGATCCGATCGGGGTCGGCGCCCTCGGCCTGGCCCTCGAAGGACAGGATCAGCCGGTGGCGCAGGGCGGGGGCGGCCACCCGGCGGACGTCCTGGAAGGCGACGTTCGCCCTGCCGGCGCGGAGGGCGAGGACCTTGGCCGTCAGCAGCATCGCCTGGGCCCCGCGGGGCGAGCAGCCGTAGCGGACCAGGCGGCGGACCGGCTCGCCGGCGCGGTCGCTGTCGGGGTGGGTGGCCAGGACGATCCGGCCGATGTACTCCTTGACGTGCGAGGCGGCCACCACCTGGCGGACCTCCTGCCGCATCTGCTCGACCCGCCGGCCCGTGACGGACTTGGCGGCGGCGGGCGTCTCGGCGCCGGTGGTCCGGTCGAGGATGGCGGTCAGCTCGGACAACTGCGGGGAGCGGAGGAGGATCTTGAGCATGAACCGGTCGAGCTGGGCCTCGGGCAGCGGGTAGGTGCCCTCCATCTCCAGCGGGTTCTGGGTCGCCAGGACGAAGAAGGGGCTGGGCAGCTTGTGCCGCGTCCGCGCGACCGAGACGGTGCCCTCCTGCATCGCCTCCAGGACGGCCGACTGGGTCTTGGGGGTGGCGCGGTTGATCTCGTCGGCGAGGATCAGGTGGCCGAAGATCGGCCCGCGCTGGAAGCGGAAGGCCCGCGTGCCGTCCTCATCCGCCTGGAGGATGTTGGTGCCGATGATGTCGGCGGGCATGAGGTCGGGCGTGAACTGCACCCGGCTGAAGGTCAGGTCGAGCGTCTCGGCGAGGGTGCGGACCAGCAGGGTCTTGCCCAGGCCCGGGACGCCCTCCAGCAGGGCATGCCCGCCCGCCAGCAGGCACAGGAGCACCTCCTCGACGGTCTCGTCCATCCCGACGATCACCCGGGCCACCTGCTCGGCGATGCGGGCGTAGTCGGCGGCGAAGGCGGCGGCGATCCGGTCGAAGTCGGACATGTTCGGTTGGGCGGTCATGGGCGGTCCACCGTGCGATCCGCCGGCCCCGGCCGGGCCGGCAGAGGCATACTATGACGATCCGAGCACAAATCCGACACTCGAAATGCGGAAGAATCCGCGGAGAAGAAGAAGAAGAGATGGCAGGGATGCAGGGGCTGCGGACTGAGAAGAAGGAGAAGGAGAAGAAGAAGAAGAAGAAGAGGCAATGGCAGGGATGCAGGGGATGCAGGGGATGCAGGGGATAACGGACTAAGTAGAAGCAGAAGAAGCAGGAGAAGGAGCGGATTGAACCACAAAGGACACAAAGAACACGAAGGGGGAAGCAGCAGAAGAAGAAGAAGAAGAAGAAGCTGAGAGTTTCTTCCGTTTCTTCCTCTCATCCGTTCCTGGTGTTCTTTGTGCCCTTTGTGGTTCGCCGTTTCTTCTTCTGCGAGCCCTTACGTCATTCTGCTATCCCCTGCATCCCCTGCATCCCTGCCATTGCTTCTTCTTTTTCTTCTTCTTCTGCTGCTGCTGCTGCTTCCGCTATTCCTGGTGTTCTTTGTGCTCTTTGTGGTTCGCCGTTTCTTCTTCTTGGACGTCGAGTCCGAACACCCGCACCGCATTGGCGGTGGTGGCCGCGGCCAGCGCTTCGGGGGCGACCCCGCGGACGGCGGCAAGGCACCGGCAGACGTGCACGACGTTGGCGGGGGTGTTGGTCTTCATCTTGCGGACCGGCTCGGGCGACAGGAAGGGGGAGTCGGTCTCGATCAGGATCCGGTCGTCGGGGACGATGGCCGCGGCCCGGCGGATGTCGTCGGCCGTGTGGAACGTGGCGATGCCGCTGAAGCTGACGCAGGCACCGATCTCCAGCACGCGGCGGACCTGGGCATCGTCGCCGGTGAAGCTGTGGAAGACGATCCGCTCGCCCGGCAGGCGGGCGTCGGCCAGGATCGCCATCGTGTCCTCGAAGGCCTCTCGGGTGTGGATCACGACGGGCTTGCCCAGCCGGGCGGCCAGGTCCAGTTGACCGGCGAAGACGCGGCGCTGGTCGGGGCGGGGGGAGAAGTCGTAGTGGTAGTCCAGGCCGATCTCGCCGATCGCGACGTTCTTCGCCCGCCCGGCCACCTCGGCGATAAGGAGGAGATGGTCGGGGTCGGCCCCGGCGGCGTCGTGGGGATGGATGCCGGCGGTGCAATAGACCCGCGCGTGCCGCTCGGCCAGCGCGGCCGCCGCCTGCGCGTCGAGGACGTTGGAGGCGGCGGTGATCAGGGCCGCCACGCCGGCCTGGGCGGCCGAGGCGAGGACGCCGGCCAACTGGCCTCGAAGCCGCCCGTGCGTCAGGTGGCAGTGGGTGTCCGCGAGTCTCAAGGGCTCTCCTTCGGCGCCTCGCCAAGCCGCTTCCGGGCGGGCGAGGCGCTCCTGTTTGTAACCCGGTCCCGCCGGCATGGCAACCGTCCGCCCCGACCACAGCCGGAGGCGGCCGCGGCCGACGGCGGGAATCCCGCATTCAAATCCCGGAATCCCTGAACGATAGGCGCCCGCGGCGCGTCTATATGGGCAGGCAGGACCGGGCAAGCAGGCCGCCGGCCCGGCGGGTCGGGCATTTGGCCGTTCCTGACCGCCTCGGCGCCAGATACAAAGAAATCACCCCGGGGAGCCTCCGGCATCCATAAAGGATTCGACGGTAAAAACTTGACTTGTATCGCAAGTATCTTTACTATCGACATAGAGCGGTGGTGCCCGGTGATTTGATACAACATAGAGTGAACACTATCGGCCTTTGGGCGGAGCACATCCAAATGAGCATCCCGACAGCCAATTCCCGACAGTCGTTACGCTTACAGATCGCCTCGCGGATCCGGAGGAAGATTGCCCTGGGCGGCCTGACGCCCGGCGACTCGCTGCCGACGTATCGGCAGCTCTGCAAGGAGTACGGCGTGTCGCTGATGACGGTCCGTCGGGCCATGCAGGTGCTGGCCGACGAGGGCATCGTCCGCGGCTTTCCGGGCAAGGGGACATTCGTGGCCCAGGAGGCGACCATCCTGGGGCGGAAGCTGGCCCAGGTCGGGCTGGTGTTCTACGGGGACCGCAGCACCCTGTTCACGCGGCAGTACCTCTCCGAGATCCTCCGCGGCATCCTTGGCAAGACGGACGGGCTCCGCGTGGACGTGCGGATCATGTCCCTGCGCCGGGAGGCCGAGCGGGCCTGGCCCGCCGACGTCGCCAACAGTGGCGTGGACGGCGTGATCCTGCTGGGGGTGGTCAACGAGGCCTACATCGCCGACATGACCCGGCAGTCCCTGCCCGTGGTGGTCGTCGATTATGTCCCCGAGGCCGTGAAGCTGGACTGCGTCGCCTGCGAGAACCGCCAAGCCGCCCGGCAGGTGGTGGATCACCTGGTTGAACTGGGCCACAAGCGGATCGACTACGTCGACGGCAGGGCGGCCGACCCCATGGTTGGCTGGGAGCAGATCATCGAGACCTCCGACATCCGCGAGCGCCGCGAAGGCTACGAGGAGGCGATGCGGGCCCACAGGCTCGTGCCGCGCAGCCACGTCCACGGCGGCAGGGCCCAGGGCAGCCACGGGCATGAGAGATGGTTGCACTCGATCGCCCAGTCCGTGGCGGCCGAATCCAACCGGGCGACGGCGCTGGTGACCTATGACACGCACACGGCCGCCCTGATCGGCGGCGCTTTCGCCGAGCTGGGCCTGCGGGTCCCGAAGGACCTGTCCGTCGCGGCCGTCGCCGGCTGCCAAGCGGAGAGCATCCCGCCCGACGGGGTGATCACTTACAACCGTATGGACTTCCTTGAGATGGGAGAACAGGCCGTCCGCCTGCTCCAGAAGCGTCTGGAGGAGAAGAACACGGAAGGGACCGTCACCCGGATCGGCGGGACCCTCATCCTCGGCGGCACCACCGCCCCGCCGCCGGCGCAGTAGTCGGCCCGCAAGGTCACTCGGGCGGCGGGGTCCCGGTGACTTCGGGCGGGGGGCGCAGGCCTCCGGGCATCCGTTCGTAGAGCTTGTTGCAGTGGGGGCAGCGGAACACCATGCTCTCGGTCTTGACGAAGACCTTCCCGCAGGTGGTGCACTTGAAGCCGGGCACGGCCGCCTTCTGCCGGCACTTGGGACAGACGGCCGGGTAGGCCTCGTCAAACTCCACGTGCATCTTGCCGGTCGATCCGCACGGGGGGCTGGTGCAGATGTAGATGATGTTCCGGCCCTTGTCTTTCATGGCGGCGCGCTTGCCCCCGAGGTAGCCTCCCTTGGCGGCGAATGCCCAGACGCCCCAGACGGCCGCGCCGATCAGGGCCAGCCCTCCCAGGCCGGTGACCCATTTCCCCGACCCGGTGTTCATCCACTCTCTGATTCCGCCGGAACTATCACTTGCCATGCTTTACTGTCCTACGGGGGGTCGATGGTACCCGTCGATGATCATCCAGATGTCGTCGTGGAGCCAGTTGTCGTTGTACGTACTGGTGATCCCGTTGCCTCCGTAGAGGATCTCGCCGTCCTCGGTATCGTCGGAAAAGTCGGTTACGTGCGAGTCCAGCCACAGCACGTTGATCTTCGGCACGTGCGACCGCAGGGCGAACCTGGGCGAGCGGAAGCAGTCGGCCATGAGGCTGAAGTCGGAAGGTTGCTTGATGCCGCCCACCCCGCACTTCATCAGCATCAGGTCGTTCGTCCTGGGGTCGCTCGTGCTCCAGGAGTCCGCGTCCGCCAGGGCCGGATCGTCATACTGGCCCATCCGCCGGATGCCGTAGGTGGTCCGGCTCTCGCCCGTCTGCTCCAGCGGCCAGGGCCCGCCGAAGTTGGGGTCCCAGACGTTCACCTTCTGCCACCACTCGCCGCCCACCGACCTCCGGACGGTCGGGCAAACGTACAGGCCGTCCGCCTCGATGTACTTGTACTTGAACAAGTGGCCCGCGCCGGTGATGTTCTTCCACGAGCCGCAGATCACGTCGTTGTACTGGCTGATCGAGTCCAACGCGGTCCCCGGGCGATGCCCCAGGATCATCCGCGGGTGCTTGTTCTCGTAGTCGATCCAGTAGATATGCCACGCCCTCCCCATCGCGTTGAGGTTCGTCTGGCAGATCGTCTTGCGCGTCAACTCCAGCGCCCGCCCCAGCGAGGGCATCAGGATGGTCACCAGCAGGGCAATAATGCCCACCACCACCAGAAGCTCCACGAGGGTGAACCCGCCGCTCCCACGCCGCCCTCTCCGCGTCGACGGCGAACGGCCTGCCGTTGCACGCGCCGACTTTGCCGGTGAATTGCTCATCCTTGTCCTCTCCCTGCCATCCTGGCGGCTGGATCTGCCTCGCACCGCCAACGGCCGCGCCCGCTACGGGCGGTTCTGTCCGGCCATGATGTTGGTGTACTTCTTGTTGCAGTACGGGCAGAAGAAGACGGATTTGTCGGACTGGGCGAATATCTTGCCGCAGGACGGGTTGACGCACTTGAATCCGGTCATGGCCTGCTTCCGGTGGCACACGGGGCACTCGGCCGGGTAGGTCGCATCCCACGCCACCTGGATGATGCCGGTGGCGCCGCAGTCCTTGTTGAGGCAGGCATAGGGGTGTTTCCGCCCCATCTGCTTGACCCGTTCCACCTCGGCCTGCTGGCCCGGGGAGCGGAATACCCACATCGCCACGGCCCCGCCGACCAGCAGGACGACGACGACGCCGACGACCCACTTTCCCACCGGCCCGTTGATCCACTCTCTGATGCCGCCGCCTTCTGACGCCAAGGTGCCGCTCCTACTTGTTTCCCGAGCCGACGGGCGGCTTGTGGTACCCGTCGATGATCATCCAGATGTCGTCGTGCAGCCAGTTCTGGTTATTGCCCGTGATCCCGTTGCCGCCGTAAAGGATCGATCCGTCGTCGGTGGTGTCCTCGAAGTCCTTGACGTGCCCGTCCAGCCAGAGGACGTTGACCTTGGGCACGTGGGACCGCAGCGCGACGTAGTCACGCCGGAAGCAGTCGGCCATGTAGCTGAAGTTCGCCGGGCTGGTGATTCCATTGAAGCCGCTGCGCATCAGCATGATGTCTTTCGTCTGCGGGGCCCAGACGTCCCACCGGTCCAGGTCGGCCAGGTTTGGGTCGTCGTAGTTGGCCATCCGCCGCATGCCGTAGGTCGTCCACGAGTAGGGCCAGCATCCCTGGTGCACCGGCCAGGGACCGCCGTAGGTCCCGGTCGGCTCCCACCATTCCCCGCCCACCGATTTCTTGACCGTGGGGCAGGCGTAGACGTTGTGGTCCTCGACGTACTTGAGCTTCCACAGGAACCCCGCGCCGGTCCAGTTCTTCCAGCACCCCCAGAGCTGGTCGTTGTACTGGCTGATGCTGTCCGGACTGGACCACTTGTCGCCCGTGACCATCGGCGGCGGCGTGTTCCTGTTGTCCTGCCAGTACATCAACCACCCCCTGCCCATGATGCCCAGGTTCGTCTGGCAGATCGTCTTGCGCGTCAGCTCCAACGCCCTCCCCAGCGCGGGCATCAGGATGGTCACCAGCAGCGCGATGATCCCGACCACCACCAGCAGCTCGACCAGCGTGAAGCCGCGCCGCCGGGCGGTCCCGGCGCGCGCCCGCGGCACGCCCAGGTCCCTGCCACCAGACAGGCCGCCGGCAGAGGTGCTCATGGTCCCGTTCATGTCCGCCTCTCCATCAGGCTGCTCCCCATGCCTCGCTCCGCGCGCACTCCGGCCTGCCCCGGCCTGAGCGTTTTGCGGCAATCATCAAAGAAAGGCATGTCGAGCAACTCGGTCCGTCAGACCCCGCGGCCGGGGTCGGTCATCGACACCGCAGATACGATGGCTTCGATATGCACGCGAACTCCGACCTGCCGCCAGTGTCGAGGTCCATACCTGTGACTGTTCTAAGTGTATCGTTCTCAGCCGGCCCTGTCCATCGCGAACTCCAAATCCCTCCCCCGCCGCCAAGTTCCTCGCGCCGGGGCGGGCCGAGGGCGTGAAATCAAGTCCGTCCGCCGCAAACCGCTCCGTCTCTGCTCGAACCTCCCGCGTAACGGGAGTGCCGCGCGGAGGCCCCCGGCCGCGGCCCAGCCCGGCGGCCGGGATCGCCCATGCCAAGATCCCGAACCAACACACGCACAACAGACATCACGTTCTATTTGTACTACTGGCGTTGGGGGCATGTCAATGCACCACGTTCCCGGAACGACGGGCTCGGGCGTTGCATCCGCCACCCGGCGTGCGATAATGCCCGGACCGTCAGGCCGGGGCGGTTTGCCCCCGGCCTTTGGCCCGTTCACAGCAGCACATGGAGTTGAGGAATGCTTCGTAGATTCGACAGCCGCCGGCGCAAGGTCGCCTGTATCGGCGCCAGCTACAAGTTCGTCCACCAGGCCGTGCGGGACATGATCATCTCCCGGCGGTTCGAGAACACCGACGTCCGGCTGTACGACGTGGACGAGAAGGCGGCCGACCTCGAACACGACGTCATCGCCCGCATGGCCGCCCAGGCCGGCAGCGCCCTGACCGTCCACAAGGCCGCCTCCCGGGCCGAGGCGCTGGACGGGGCGGACTACGTCATCGTCTCGGTCCTGGTCGGCGGGATGGACGCCGCCGAGGCCGAGGACCGCGTCTGCCAGGAATACGGCATCCGCCACACCGTCGGCGACACCATCGGCCCGATGTCCACCGCCCGCTGCCTGCGGATGGTCCCGCTGATGCTCTCGATCGCCGCGGACATGGAACGGTACTGCCCCACCGCTTGCATGCTCAGCGTGACCAACCCCATGGCCGTGCTGACCAGCGCGGTCAACCGCCACTCGAAGATCGACTGCATCGGCATCTGCCACGGCACGGCCGGGCAGGTCGGCCAGATCGCCAGGGCGTTCGGCGTCGACCGCAAGGACATCTGCGTGGACGTGGTCGGCGTCAACCACCTCGGCTTCATCACGCGCGTCGAGATCGCCGGGCGCGACGTGCCCGCCGACGAGGTGTGCCGGCGGATGCGGGAGGTGCTGCGGATCGGCTTCCTCGACGAGGCCACCGGCAAGATGGACCAGTCCAACTACGCCTTCGAGTTCTTCCGCATGACCGGACTGCTGCCCAACAACGGCGACCACCATTTCATCGAGTTCTTCCCGTGGTTCCTCGCCAAGGGCGCCTTCGCCGACGGGAAGAGCGTCTACGGCCTCGACCACCGGCTGCACGACGCCGAAGGCCGACGCCGGCGCAAGCAGGAGATGTACGAGACCGTCTCCGGCTGGGCGTACGCCCCCGAAGGCGAGCCCATCCCCGACATGGAACGCTACTCCAGCGAGAACATCACCGACATCATCCTGGGCCTGGAGCACGCGGGCTACGTCAGCGCCCACGAGCTGCACCTGAACATGACCAACGGCGGGGCCGTGCCCAACCTGCCCCCCCAAGCCAACCTCGAGCTCTCCTGCCACGTGACGCCGCGCGGCATGCAGCCGATCCAGTACGCCCCGCTCGAACCGTTCCCCCTCGGCGTGCTGATGCCGCTGGTGAGCGTCAACGAGCTGGCGCTGAAGGCGGCCGTGGAGAAAGACCGCACCGCCTTCCTCCAGGCCCTGCTGCTGGACCCGCTGCTGCAGGAGTTCGACACCGTCGAGAAGCTCGCCGGACGGCTGTGGGCGATCAACGAGCCGTGGTGGACGCCGGTGGTCTGACCGGGACCGAGGTGCAGCAGGCACGGCGGCCCGCCCTCCAACAGGCCGCCGCGCCGATTGTCAGATGAACGGGGACATCAGAACATCCACGTAACCCGTATGCTGGCGGCGCCGTTGCCGCTGCTGTTGGCCAGGTCGCCCAGAAACAGCACGCCCAGGTCGGCGCTGAGGTTGTTGGTGATCCGGAACCCCAGGTTCACGCCATGCCAGTCCTGCTCGCCGCCGAGGACCCCGCCCACGCCGACGCCCGGCAGCGGCCGGAGGACGTCCCGCTTCTGGCGGTACTCGTACGACAGCGAAAGCCAGTCCGTCAGGAACATGATGGCGTTGCACTCCACCGTCTCCGACCGGTGGTCGGCGAAGCCCACGTAGCCGATCTGCACCGCGTTGCTCGACCGCATGCCCACGCTGACCGCGAACGGCGGCACCGGGTCGAACTTGAAGCTCTTGGTGGCGGTGACCGTGTAGTCCACGCCGCAGTCGCGGTCCCAGCCCAGGACGTTCAGCGGCACGTTCAGGCGGTCGTTGATCTCCTCGATCCCGTCATTGTACTTGAAGTGGACACCGAGGGTCACCGCCGGCACGGGAATGCCCCAACTGTTCTCCGGAAGCACCAGCCCGCGCAGGTTCCAGTGGTGCAGGTGAAGCTCTTTCTCGTTGATGTTGTTGCCCAGCACCTTCTCCGTCGCGTGCGGAAGCGTCCCCAGGTCCAGGCGGTTCAGCGCGTAGCTGAACTCCAGCCGCCCCCACAGGAAGGTCTCGCTGACCGCAAAGCCCATGATCTCCTTCCGGCTGCGGTCGAACCACCCGCCGACGTAATACACCGAGGCCGCCGGGCAGGAAAGCAGCGGGCACTTTTCGCCGGGGTTGATCAGGTACGCGCTGGGCGTGAACACCCCGCCGCCGTAGCCTTCGATGGTGTGCCTGGGCCATTGCAGCGATTGCCGCCCAGCCAGGAAACCCTCCCCCCCGGCCGCCAAGACCGACGCGGGGACCAGTAACACGCCGAGCACAAGGATTGCCGTTCGTCTCAAGATAGTCTCCTTTCAAAATGCAGACACGCGAATCCGTTGCATTGCCGCATTAGAAACGAGGACGCGGAACCGAACGTACACATCGCGGGCCGGGGCGAACGAACGCTCAGCCCTGCACAGCCCGACCTGATGACCGCGACTATAGCTGCCCCGCAGTCCAATGCAAGGGGTCTTCCCGGGAATTTTGCAGTGGGAATCCGCGCCGCGGGCAGCACCCCTGACGGGACGAGCCGGCACGGGGCGCGCGGTCTCGATGCACGCCCCGGTAGTGAGGCTTGAGACGCCCGGGATCGACATCCACGATGCCGCACGGGCTCCGAAGGCGTCAGGAGCCGCCCTTGTCCTCACCCGGCGGATCGGGCGGCTCGGCATGCGGATGATGCCCGTGCGGATGCAGCGCGCCCCGAAACATCCGGATCATCGCGCTGCAGGTCAGATAGATCAACCCCGCCGCCAGCAGGATCAGCACGATCTGCGCCATGGCGTCTTCCCCCTTCCAGACCAGTCTATGGCATCAACGGGGGGCATTTCCCCCCGCCGCCGATCGGGGGCCCGGCACAGCACCCCCAAGCTACGCTTGAGGGTGGCACCCGGGACTGTTCATCGTCGCCGGATTTGCCGTTGGGCGAACGGCGGGAAGCCGGGCAGCGTGGGGGCATAGTCGGACAGCGCCGAGCCGGGGAAGCTTTTGCCCTCGGCCCGGAGGATGTCCGTGATGGTTTCGATGTCCTCCGGCCGGCTGAGCAGCTTGGGCGCGCCGGGCTCGACGCGGGCGGCGACGACGCGGAGGTACTCGGCGCGGGTGCTGCCCGTTCGCCAGGGGACCGGGTCGCCCTCGTAGGTGGTCTCTTCCTCCGCCTCGATGAACATGTCCGCCGGCAGGACGACCACGCCGTCGGCGCACTCGACGCGGACGAGGCGGGCGCCTCCGGAGGCCTCGGCGTCGGTCGGGTCGCCCAGCGGCATGGACAGGATGTCCATGGCCGCGCGGCGCTGGACCTCGGCCGGCACGTCCGGGGAGGCGATCAGGGTCCCCAGCCGCCGCATCGCCGGCCAGGCCAGCCGGATGCACAGGTCGCGCGCCCGCTCCAGGAACGCCCTCCGCGCCGACAGGATCCGCTCGTAGAGCTCCGGGCGGAATTCGCCCCGGGCGATCCGCCCCACGTGGTCCTTGGACAGGCCCGTCTGCTCGGCGATCTGGGCGTAGGACAGCTCGCCCTTGGCAATCTCGTCCACCAGGCAGTCGTCGTCGTAGGTGCTTCGGTGCCATTTGCCCATGCGCGTAGCCTCCTTCCCCTGGCAGGTTGGCTGGAACGCAGAAGTCCCCTTCCCCCGCGGACGGACGGATTGACAGGCTCCGCAACGGACCGCCCGACTACTCTGGCCGGATCAACCTCGGATCGGCCCAGGTGGCGCCGCAGAGCTCGTCGTTGCCCAGGTCGTGCTTGCGGGTGACCAGCTTGAGCTCCCTGGCGCCGTCCAGACCGGTCACCACCAGCAGGCGGGACTTGTCGCCGACGCCGAGGACGCCGCTGTTGGCCCGGAGCACGCCGTCCACGTAGATTTCGAACACCACGCGGGCGCCCAGGTTGGCCATCCGCCCGGCCCCGTATTTCTCCCACAGGCCCACCTCGGCGGCGAAGGCCGTATAGCCGGCGGCGGCGATGTCGTAGACCGTCTCGTGGTGCGGCACGACCCACAGCCCGCGGGTGAACTCCTTGCCGGCGATCTGGAACGGGTACGTCTCCTCCTGCTCGGGCGTGCTCTTGTAGTCGAAGACCGTCGCGCGGATGTTCTCCCCGCACGGCCGGCTGACGCGGGAGTGGCTGTACCACCCCGCCCACCAGGGCCGCTGCATCCGGTCGGCCGACTTGTCGCCCATGACGAACCCGTAGTCCACGTGGCGCTTGACGATCTTGTCGGCGGGCAGGTCGCGCAGCCAGACCGCCGGACCGGCCGGGACCGTGGGCGTGCGATACGGCGGCATCGCGAAGACGCGGATCGGGTAGGCCTCCTTCACCTTCCCGCCGGCGGCCGTCAGGGACAGCACGACCGTGTTGTCGTAGGCTGAGCCGGGCTTGGGGCGGGCGACGATCCGCACGGGCACCGACGCGCCGTGGGCGATCGTCCCACCGGCGGGCTCGACGGCGACCCAGTCGCAGGAGACGGCGATCTTCCAATCCTGCGGCCTGGCGGTGTAGTTGGCCAGGAAGTATTCCTGCGCCTCGGACTGACCCGGGGGAACATTGAAGACCGGGGCGCGCTGGACGATGACCTCGTGCGGGGCGTCGGAGCCCGAACCGCCGCCGGTGACGAAGCGGACCTCCCGCATCACCAGCAGCTCCATCGCCTTGGTGACCCGGGCGGCGATGCGGACGGGCCAAGCCGTCCCGCCGGCGACGTCGGTGACGGTCAGCGTGCCGGCGACGTCCTGCCCGCCGGCCAGCGACGCGCCATCGAGGACGATCCTCAGCGGTTGCTGGCCGATCGCGGCGCCCTCGCGTGCGGCGGGCAGTATCCACGGCTGGTCGGCGGTCGCGGTCCAGCGGCGGGGCCTCCCCGTCCAGTTGCGAAGCGTCAGCGTCAGCTCCGTGCGCCCCATCGCCGGCAGGGAGATCGCCGCGCCGGTGCCGAAAGAGATGCGGTCCACGTCCAGCCCGACGACGGCGGCGACCTTGGCGGCGGCGGCGTACAGCCGTCGGCTGCGGCCGCGCCAGCCGTTGGTCACGTCCATCGCGCCGACGTCCTGGGCGCCGGCGCAGATGTGGGCGGTCGAGAGGAAGTGCTCCCGCAGAATCGTCTCCACCTCGGCGCCCCGCTCGTCGCCGAGGACCCCTCGGTCCACGGCCTGCTCGAGGAAGATCCGCGCCTCGGCCTCCTGGAGGCCTTCGAGCATGGCCTCATTCCGGGCGGAGCTGTCCACGCCGGCGGCGCCCGGCCAGAGAGTCTGGAGAATCGCCCGACCGGCGATGTTGTACTGGTTGGCCCGGCAGCCGTCGAACCACGTCCAGCCGAAGTAGTCCGCCCCGATCCGTCCCAGGCCGTTGAACCCGCCGTGAATCGCCCGGTCGCACATCAGGCGGTACGTGAACGGCGTGCTGCCGCCCTCGACGCAGATGATCGACCCGGCGTAGCGGGTGATCAGCAGGTGGATGAACGGGCTCTTCCAGCCGCGGGCGCTGTCGGCGACAAGCGGCACGCCGTACGCCCGCCCGCAGGCGCGGAAGGTCCGGTCGGGAACGCGCCCGTGCGAGCCGGCGGCCCACCCGATCTCCGGCGCCACCTCGGCCAGGATGCCGATCAGGCCCGGATCGGGCGTTTCGTCGAAGGCGTGGCCCCAGAACATCGAATCCCGCAGACCCAGCGATTCCATGTGCTCGCACAGCGACGTGGCGAAGGCCCGCCACGCGACGGCGCGCCCGGGCCCGGCCTCCGGGCCCACGGCCATCCGTTCGACCTTGCCCGTCGACTCGTCGAGGATCGGCACCTCCACGGTGTGCGTCCCGCAGCCGTGCATCACGTCGAAACACACCACGCGCGGCTTGCCGAGGTGCTTGACCGCCAGGGCCAGGTAGCGGTCCAGGATGCTGTAGTCGAACGCCGGCGAGCCGTCCTTTCGACGGATCCACCGCACCGGGGCGTCGCCGCGGTTGCCCAGCTCCGAGTCCGCCAGGACGGGCACGAACACCCAGTCGTTGCCCAGCCGCCCGAGCTGCCGGAAGGAGCTTTCGATCAGGCGGAAGTGCTCGTCGGACCACAGTGCCGGCGGGGCCGGCGGCTCGGCGTTTGCCGCCGCCTCGTTGCTCGGCGCCGCCTGGGCGAGGCCGGCCTGGCCGATCCCGTATGCCCTGGCCACGCCGTAGGGCGACTGCTCCGATTGCACGAAGGTCTGAAGCTGCCGAGGATCCGGCAGCCGCCAGCCGACCACCTCCAGCTCGAGGGGGACCGACAGACCCTCGACGCCGCCGGCCGAGATCGTCACGGCCCCCTTGTACAGGCCCGGCGCCGCGTCGTCGGGCACCTTCACGCTCAGCCAGACCGGCTGGCACGCGTCGGCGGGCACCTTCTTCGGCGGCTCGGGGGCGATGTGGTCGAAGAATTGGAGCTGCTGGACGTAGGCGAAGTGGTCCCGGCTGCTGGTGACCGACTCGGGCCAGACGCCCCTGTCCCGGTCGCCCCACCGGTACAGTCCCGTCAGGACCATCGAGTCATCGTGCCAGACCCGCCGGTCCACGCAGCGGCCCGTGCCGAGGGATGGCAGCACGTCCAGGCCGTGGCCGACCATGTACTGCACGGTCGCGGCGGCGGCGGGGATGGTCGATCCTTTCCCGCCGACCAGCGGGGAGCAGGCGGCGGTCAGGCCCGTCAGCTCGCGGTCGGTCCCCACGGCGACGATGCCGGCGAAGGTGCCGTTCTGGGCGCCCACCATCCGGACCGTCCCGGCCGGCCAGCCGGCGGGGTTGTAGTCGCGGTCGTACAGCCGCGTGTGCATGTCCGCCGCCCACGCCTGCACCCCGGGCGGCCGGCGGCGGCAGGTTGGGATCGCCGCCGAGGCGCTGCGCAGCTCCACGTCCACCAGGCCGGCGTGGGCCCAGCGGGGGTTGGTGCTCAGATTCGTGCCCCACTTGGCCTGCCACAGCTCGTCACCGACGGGCACGATCAGCGGGTCGTAGCGGCTGGTGCGAATCTCGATCGCCAGGACGTTGCGGCCTTTCCGCAGCCGCTTCGGCGGAATCGCCAGCGGCCCGAGCCGGCGGTCGCGAAGCGCCCGCAGGCGGTCCCAGCCCTGGCGGTTCACGGCCGTGTTGCCGTAGGTCGTCCGGAAGTCGCCCCCGCGCCGCCACGGCGGCGCCTGGTCGTACCGGCAGCGGATGTCGCCGACGAACTCGCCCCACCCGGGGCGGTCAGGCAGCTCGTCCTTCGTGGCCGTGTACGCCTCCGGCGGGTAGTCCGCGGCGAACGTCTCGGGGGTGACCTCGCCGGCGGGCAGGTGTCCCCTGCCGATCTCGTGTCCGTTGACCAGGACCCTCGCCCCGCCGCGATAGGCCACCGCCACCGTCAGGTCCGTCGCCTTGGCCGGATCGGGCACGTCGAAGTACGTCCGCAGATAGCACCCCCGTCGGTACAGCGTCGACTGCTGGTAGGCGATCCACCCGAGGCTCTGCCACGGCGACAGGCCCCGGCGCTGGCGGTCGAAGGCGCTGTCGTCGAAGCCCGGCTGGGCCCAGTCGGCCGCGGGGCGGACCATCGGCAGCCTGGCCAGCGCAGCCCGGTCGTCGCCGACCTGGGCGCTGGTGAACAGCCAGCATGCCGAATCCCGCCAGTCGGTCTTGTCCAGGTCGACCTGGCGATAGGCCAGCAGCCTCCTGACCTCCGCCTCCACGCGTCGGATCCCCCTGCCGAAGAGCTTCTCGCCGTCGCGGCGGAGACGTTCGCCGTTGAGCCTCATCAGGCCGAACTCGATGTGCTCGCGGAAGTAGCCCGCACCGTCCAGGACCAGCGACGGGTCGTCGGCCTTGACGGCTTCGGCCGCGGCGGCCCGAAGGCACGGGATCAGGAGCGTCACGGCCGCAACCGAAGAGATGATCAATGACCGCATGGGGACCTCGATGGCAAGTCGCGCCGTCCGAAGGAGTCCAACCCGTCAGCCGCCCAACGGTTACGCGCGGACCGGATCGGGCGGGTAACGGCCTCCTCCCCCGTTTAGCCGCGACCCGCAGGGGAGCGCGTCCTTCGCCGCACCCCGTGCCCTGGCAGATACCCGCGCCTTCCCGGCGCCGCCGCTATGCCTGCGGCGCCTGCCCCGGGGCGCCGGCATCCGTCAGCAGGTCGTCGAGGATCTCCGCCGCCTTCCTCACGAGGGCGGGGCACAGTGTCTGGAACAGGCCGGCGGCGCGGGCCGCTTCCATACCTTCGGGAGTCGAGATGTCCCGGCCCAGCAGGTCGCGGCAGGCGATCGAGCTGTTTTCCGCGCTGAAACGCCGGGTGAACTCCCGGGCGACCTTGACCGACGCAGCCGCCGATCCGGGATCGTGGCGCGGATGCTTCAGGCCGATCACGAACAAGGCGCCTGTGACCGCACCGCAGGTCAACCCCATGCCGCTGATGCCGCCGCCGAACGCGCTGGCCAGACGCTTGGCATCCTCCCGGCCGAGGCCGTGCTCTTCGGCAAAGGCCATCACAACGGCCTGGCAGCAGTTCAGCCCGGATCGGAAAACGGCTTCGGCATCATCGGCGTGGGTCGTCATGTCTTGTCCTGTCTCTTGCGCCCGTGGGCCGGCCTTGACGGACGGGTGCCGGCGATGATCGGACGATACCGCCCGTGCGAACGACCTTCAAGCGGGCCGCGGGGTGCTCCGGCATTCATCGGGGCGCTTCCGGACCGGCCGAGCCCCGGGCCAGGGCCCGCGCCACCTCGACGGCCGCGGAGAACAGCTCCCGCAACTCCGCCTGGCTGCTGGCGGGCACGTCGAGGCGCATGCGGTTGGTGCGGGCGTCCAGCATCGCCTGGAGCCGGCCGGCCAGCCCCTCCGGCAGCGGGTGCTGCTTGTCGGTGAGGGCCTTCTCGACAAAGACCCGCACCTCGGCCTCCTGGTTGCCTTGGCGGGCGTTCTCGAAGCGGACGGTGGTCACCGGCGCCTCCGGGCCGGGGCCGAGCACGTCCGGCACGCCGTGGGCGATGCCCAACGCCCACAGGCACGAGTCCGGGTACATGCAGAACCGCGTGCCGATATTCCAGCCGTCGCCGACCGCCGAGCCGAGGTTCCAGTAGTCGCCGCCACACCGCCCGTAGCCGTTGCGGCCCATCGTCAGGGCGCCTTCCATCCAATACCGGTAGGCCCCCGGGGGAGCGTACTCATTCAGGCACGGGCAGGAGACGCCCGCCCGGTTGAAGTTCACCACGATGTGGTCCGGGTCGATCGCCCAGCCGCGGGGGCGTTTGACGGCCGGATCGCTCAGCTGGCCGCCCCATACCTGGGAGGTGTACGCCACCGGCACGGCGGCCCTGGTCGCGGCGTCGTAAACGTACTGCCGGCAACCGAAGTGAGATTCCCGCACCCAACGGAGCTGGGGCAGGAAATCCCGGAACATCGCCACCTGGGCGGCCGTGGGGCTCTGGTCGGTGCCCGTGCCGTAGATCATCCTGTCGGCCAGCCCCTTCCTCTTGAGGTGCTCGTGAATCTCCAGCACCAGCGCCCGCCAGAGCTTCGGATTCGTGTACGCCTCGGACGACAGCCGCAGGGTCGTCTTCTCGCCGGTGGCCTTGTCGATGACGGTCACGCGCGAGTCCTTACTGGCCTCGGGCAGGGCGGTTCGATCCCAGACGTTGACGACCACCCATCGCAGGCGGACGTAGTGCCGCGCCGCCAGGTCCACGTAGCGGTCGAAGTTCGACAGGTCGTAGGCGTACCCGTCGCCCTCCTTGATCCACGGGATCATCGACTCGGCGTTGCCGAAGGAGGACTGGGCCAGCAGCGGGATGCGGACGGTGATGCCGCCGGCGGCGCCGATGAGCTTCATCGACTCCTCGATCAGGGCCCAGTGCTCGTCGCTCCAGGGCTTGACCTTGTAGGTGTCGGCCAGCGTGTCGGGCGACTGGTAGATGTCCACGATGCCGACGCGGTCCTTCACGTCCGGCAGAGTGTGATCGAAGACGGTCAGCTCGATCGGGACCTGGATCGGGTCCCGGCCCGTAAGCCGGATCGTCACCTGCCCTCGATACTCCCCGGTGGCCGCGTCCTTCGGAACGGCCACGGTCATCCACACCGGCACAGCCGACACGCCGGCCGGCGGGTCGGCCAGCAGCAGGTCGAACCGGGTGCCCAGATCGGCCATCCTGCCCACGCGGAAATCCGGCGGCAGGACGGTATCGTGGTAGGACAGCCCGCCGTGGAAGCCCGCGGGCCGGGTGGGGTTGACCGCACCGTAGCGGATCTCGACGGCCGAGGCGGGGATCCTCCCCGCGCCGCCCGCGCGAGCCAGCTCCCCGGGCTCGGCCCGCAGCCCCTCCAGCGGCTGCTCCGATGTCACCAGCACCTGCCCGGCGAAGCGCCCGTTGCGGACGGCCGCGATCCGCACCGGCGCCAGATGCTGGTCGTGATTGGGGACGGTCCGGTCGGAGAGGGCCTGGGTGATCTCCACCGGCCAGACCTGCACGCCGCGGCGGCGCGCCTCCAGCCCAGCGGCGGCGCCGCCGTCGCCCTCGGCCCGCAGCTCGAGGCGGGACAGCCCCACCGGCGCCCAGTACAGCGTGGGCGACTCCAGGTGCCCGAACTTCAGCTTGCTGGCGGCCGGGTAGTCGCTGCGGTGCATCGCCAGCGCCAGGACGTTCCGGCCGCGGCGCAGGGCGTCACGCGGCACCCGGACGGGCCCGAACGTCCGCTCGCGCAGGGCCCACTGGTCGCTCTTGGAGTGGTTGAACCAGTGGAGCACGGACTTCTTGTCCTGCCCGCCGCCCCGCAGGAACCACGCCTCCAGCGGGTAGTCCGCCGCCGGCGTGGTCGGTTCGAGCTCCCCGGCCGGAAGGCCGGCCCGGGCGATCTCCTTGCCGTTGAGGTAGGCGACGAAGCCGCCGCGGTAGACCACCCGCAGCGTCAGCGACCGCACGGCGGCCGGGTCGGTCACCGTGAACGCCCCGCGCTGGGCCACCAGGCCGCAGCCCGGCAGGAACGGGTCGGTGCCGCGGGTGTACGGCGTGCTGTCGTCGGGGCTGTTGGCGTCTCCGAGCATCCGGGCGTCGCCGACCAGGAACTGCCGGCCGCGGAGGAGCATCCACGTGTGATCGTCGAAGTCCGGGTCGGTCCAGCCGGCCGATGGCGGGGGCGTCTGGATGTGTCCGGGGTAGTTGCCCTCAAGGAACCGGCGCCGGGCGTCGGCGTCGGTGGGCAGGCCCTCGGCCCTGGCGGACTGAACCGACAGGCTGGGCGGGAAGAAGCAGTAGTACTTCCGCCAGAAGTGGCGGTCATTGAGGACGACCGCACCGGCAGGGACCGAGCGCTCGTCAGCGGCGGCGGTCCCCACGGGAGCCGCCGCCGGCTGGCCCAGGGCCGCCGGCACGCAGACCCAGACCACAAGGCACGCCGCAACCGAACAACAACGGATTCTATTCATTCCACGACCTTTCCTACGTGCTTTTCTTGTAGACGACGGCGCCAAGGCGGGCAACGTGTTTCCTCGAAGGGCCCCCGGGGGGCGACAACGCCGGCCAGGCAGATCGCCCGGGTTTCACCGCGGAGAGCGCCGCCATCTTCGCCGTGCGGACGAGATCACAGAGGTTGTGTTCTTTCCGACACTTTCGCGAAATCAGTTGCAGTTCGTTCTCCGCGACCTCCGCGTCCTCGTTCGCACGCCGTAGCTTTCGAGCGAAGGCGGCCGCGGTCTGAAGAGGACGGCGAAAAAACTCCCTCCCCTCCGTAGACAGACGTACTGACACATCGAGGGAGTTCAGGCGCAACGTTGGCGGTTTCCCCGAAAAAAAACTTCCGGCCGACGGCCCGGGAGCCGCAGACGGCCGTTTTTGCCTCCTCACGACTGCGGCGTCTTGTACCTGTTTAGCCGCGACCCAACGGGGAGCGCTTCCCTCGCCGGACACGGTGCTTCCCCATGCGCCGGACCACCCCATCCAGTTACCAGGGTGGGCCAGTTCGCCCGTACGTGTTTGGAGACTGTTTCACAACCCCTGCGGGCTTGGAGCCGCTGCGTTCGCCCCTGGCTTCGTTGGCCTGCTTCGACGATGCACGGCGGCATCGCCTCCATCGGCCGCCTGGATCCATCGCCCCGCTGGGGCTGCGATCCTGCGGCGTCCTTGCCACCACGCGAATTCGCTTGCGGAGGCGCGGCGGGGACATAAGATCATGGAAACGGCTGCCGACGGTCGTCAGCGAAAGGCCGTTTGGAAACGGTCGGTCCAAAGGCAACGGCGGGCCATTCGGGAAGGTCAACGATGGGGAGGTGCTTCGTGAGATACAGGGCAATCGTAATCGCGTTGGCGGGATGGCTGCTGACTTCATGTACTGCCTCTGGCGAACGTCAGTTCGCGGCTGTCTACGGCACGGGCTCAGAGCAACTGGCCGTCGCAACAGGCAGTCCGGGGCAATTGGGCCTGCTGAAGGTTGTTGCCGAGGAGTTCTCTCGCCGGAACGGTGCCAGGATTCTCTGGCGGGAAGCCGGCACGGGTGAGTCGCTTCAACTCCTGCACGACCGGAGGGTCGACGCCATCATGGTTCACGCGCCCGCGGCCGAGACGCGGGCGGTCAACGAAGGATGGGCTGCGCACCGCACGCTGATCGGATCGAACGAATTCTTCCTGGTTGGCCCGGCCGACGATGCGGCCCAGGTGCGGTCAGCAGGAACGATCGTGGAGGCCTATCAGCGGATCGCCAGGTCCCAGGCGAAGTTTTTCTCGCGAGCGGACAATTCCGGCACGAACCAGAAGGAGATGGCCGTCTGGCGGAAGGCGGGCATTACCCCCGTCGGCAACTGGTATATCGGCACGCACGACTTCATGACGGCCACCCTGCTGCGCGCGGATGCCGAGGGAGGCTACTTCATGACCGATAGCAGCACTTGGGTTGCCGCCAAGGAGCGCGCGCCGAATCTGAGGCTGCTGTTCAAGGGCGACCCCTTCCTCGTGAACGTCTACCACGCCTATTGCCAGCCGAACGGGGCGACCCCTGGAGCGGCCATGGCGGCGAAGTTCGCGGACTTTCTCGCCTCCGAGAAGGCCCAGCAGATCATTCGAGACTTCGGAAAGGACCGCTACGGCGAGGGGCTCTACAACGACGCCCAATATGCCCGGCGGTTTGAATGACCGTCGGGGCTATTGCCGGAGGAACCGTGGCGGAGCTCTCGGGGGAGAGCCGGACAGGGCCGGCACCAGGCCCCGGAAGTGGCGAAAAGCGCGATCCGAGAATTGCCCGGCGACGGCCTTGAACAATCCCTGAGTTGCCCGTGGAATCCGCCCGACGGCGTCCATGCGGCGACTCCTTCGATAAGCTCTTCTGGACACGGCTCTTATCGGACGGACCAGCCGCATTTCCTTTTGCGCATCTTGCCACCGGACCATCCGGAATCGGTCAGTTTGGCTATTGAGATTGTGTCTGCTCGATCATATACTCGTTTGAAGGTCTCATTTGAATTGCGCGTTAGACACGAAGGGCCTGGTCATGAACCTGCCCGTAAAACAAGACCATGACACCAAAACAAGGCTGCTGGAGGCCGCTTGTGAAGTATTCGCGGAGAAGGGCTATCGCGACGCGACGGTCGCGGATATCTGCGACAAGGCGGAGGCCAATATCGCCGCGGTAAACTATCACTTCCGCAGCAAAGAGAACCTGTACGCCGAGGCATGGCAGCATGCCTTTCAGCAGTCTCTCCAGGCCCATCCTCCCGACGGTGGCGTCAGCCCGGACGCCCCGGCGGAGAAGCGATTCCGCGCCAAGATCCGGGCTTTCCTGCAACGCGGCCTGGACACCCGCAATGCGACGTTCCTCATCATGCACATGGAAATCGCGAACCCCACCGGCCTGTTGGACGAGGTTCGGCGGGAGATGATCGCACCGCTGCAGGAGAGCATGCACGCCATCATCCGCGAGTTGCTGGGCGAGCATGCCTCTGAACAGCAGGTGTGGCTCTGTGGGATGAGTACGATCGGCCAGTGCATTCACGCCATGGCCCGCAGATGCCTGAAGCGTATGCCCAGCCGTGGGGATCTTCTGGAAACGCAGTCGCCCGATACGCTGGCGGACCACATCGCAACGTTCACGCTGGCGGGGATCCGGGGGATACGCAGGCGGCAGGGGCGCGAAAGGGCTGATCAACAGGACAAATGACGAATAGGAATCGCACACAGGAATACCAAGCCATGAAGAAACTGCTCCTGATCGTGATTGTGTTGGGGATCGTTGCCCTCACGGGCTGGGGGATCCATCGCCGGCTGGCGGCATCCGGGGACTCACAGGGGCAGCAGCGAAGGATCGTCGCCGTGCCGGTCGAGGTCGCGCCGGTTCAAAAGACATCGATAGCGGACGTCGGAACCTTTACGGGTTCGCTTCTGCCGAAATCGCAGTTTCTGGTAGCGCCGAAGATCGGAGGTCGGCTGAAACAACTCATGGTCAATCTGGGTGATCCCGTCAAGCGGGATCAACTGATCGCCCTTCTGGACGATGAGGAATACATTCAACAGGTCGAAGAGGCCAAGGCGGAGTGGGAGGTGGCCGAGGCGAACGTGGAAGCGTGCGCCAGCCCGTTGGAGGTCGCCAGGCGGGAGTATGACCGGGTCAAGGCGCTGCGGGAGAAGAAGATAGCGTCCGAGTCGGAACTGGACGCTTCCGAAGCCGACTTCAAGGCCAGCCAGGCCAAACACAAGGTGGCCTTGGCGCAGATGGCCCAGAGGGCCGCGGCGCTGAAGGCTACCGAAATCCGACTGTCGTACGCAACCGTCCGGGCTTCATGGGAAAAGGGAGATGA
>DASRZG010000050.1:0-2273 GCA_035686585.1 Phycisphaerae bacterium | reverse complement strand
ATCGCCGACGCCTTCCCGCCGAAGGTCTACGAACCCGAATCCTGAGCGCCCGGCTCTTTCGGCGCGGCCAATGAGCCCATGGCCGTACCCCGGGAGAGCGCCCGAGGAAGTCAAACCATGAATCGTCTCCCCGTCTGGTGCGTCCTGTTCCTGGCCGGCGCGGCAACGGCCGCCGAACGCGAAGGTGGGGGCGAAGGAGCTCTCGGGCTCCATAGCCTCTGGCGACGGCGCCTTGCCCGCCAGTGCGTTTCCCCGCTTTGGCCTTCGCCGTGGTCGCCCTTCGCTCCAGCCCCCGGCAGGGGCGCCTGTTCTCCAGCCACGGCCGCGAGGCCGTGGAACGCCTATGCCGCACTTTTCGGCCCCACCGGGGCCGGGGGGTGTAATCCCATGAAAGGCTGCCACCAACCGTGTAGTCTCTTGGGTACTTGGAAGACCCAGGGACCGGAAGGAGGCAGCCATGAAGAAGCGGTATGCGAGTGTAGCGTACGGGGGGATGGATGTCCACCGGAAGTTCAGCAGCGTGACGTTGCGGGATGCCGAGGGCCGGGTGGTGGTCCGTGAGCGGTTGGACCATGAGGACCGGCAGAAGATGCGTCAGCACTTGCGGCGATGGCCGGCCGGGACGCCGCTGGTGATGGAGGCCTCGTTCGGATGGCCGTGGGTCAGCGACGAGGTGGAGGCGGCGGGGCACCGGCCGCGGTTGTCGAACTGTTACAAGGTCGAGCAGATGCGGAAGGCCCGCGGCCAGGTCAAGACCAACTCGAAGGACGCCGACCTCTTGTCGATGCTGCCGGCGGAGCCGACGCGGTGGTGGGAGGTGTGGCGGGCCCCGCCCCAGGTGCGGGACCTGCGGGAGTGGATGCGGCACCGCGCGGACCTGGTGATTCTGCAGACGGAGGTGAAGAATCGGGTGCACGCCCTGCTGGCGCGGCACGGAGTCTTTCATCCGTTCAGCGACCTGTTCGGAGGCCAGGGGCGGGCGTTCCTGCGTCGGCTCTGCGAGGACGGAGGTCATGCCGACGGCGTCTTGCCGCCGGGGGCGTTGGAGGCGATCCGCAGCGACGTGCGGGTGCTCTGGACGTTGCGGGCGGAGCTGGCGACGATCACCTGGCGGCTGCGGGGGCGGCTGAAGCGTGATCCGCTCACGCGGCGTCTGAAGACGATCCCGGGGATCGGGCTGATCCTGGCGCACGTGGTGGCCTCGGAGGTGGGCGTCATCGAGCGGTTCCGGTCGCACCGGGCGTTGGCGTCCTACGCGTGCCTGGCGCCGCGGTCGGACGACACGGGCGAGCCGGACCCGAGGCGGACGCCGCTGGGCCGTCACCTGGGCGACCGGGGGAACCGCACGCTGAAATGGGCGTTCGTCCAGGCGGCGCACGGGGCGGTCCGCCACGGCGGCCGGTGGCGGGCCCTGTTCGATCGGTCCACCGACGGCGGGACAAAGAACCGAGGTCGTGCCTACGTCAAGGTGGCCCGTGAACTGGTCAAGGTGCTGTTCGTGGTGTGGAGCAAGGCGATGGATTACACGGAAACGCCGCCGCCTCGGCCGGGCAGCCGTCCGGCGACGCGGCGTCGAGGCGTCTCTTGTCCGGGAACGGGCCAGCCCCGCGTGGCTATGGTCGAGGCCCAGCGGCCTCAGACCTCTCTGTAAGTGGGCCGCCCGCACCGGACGAGATCGTGTCGCCGCCGGAGGCCGCGAGGCCCGGGCGGCAAACAGGCCGTTGGACAAATGAATAGGTGGGCCGACGAGAGCCCTGGCCCGGTGCACGGACGAGTCGAAGCACGAACGGACAACCCAAACCGCCACGACGGTATCCAGGGAAACGGCGACGCCGCCCCCGGACCTTCCGACGCGGACGCACGGAGCGTGTCGCCGCGCCGGGGCCGCAACCAAGGACCAACGGCTTTCGCTTCGCGAAAAAAGGGATTGACGCGGGGCAGCCTTTCATGAATAGCCACGGGCGCGAGCCCGTGGAACGCCGGGCCCAACATGCCTCCCCTTTGGTCTCCCCTCTCCCATGGGGAGAGGGGGCGGGGGTGAGGGGTCATTGCCGCGTGCCACTGGTGACCCTGGCCTCCGGAGCCTTGGCGAAGGGGCCTTGCCCGCCAGTGCGTTTCAGCCGCCTGCCACGGCGTAGCCCCGCCCTGTCCTCCAGGAGGATGTCCCGTTGACAGTTGAAGGTTCGGTGGCTGGCTCCGGGGTTCATGTTATCGTCTCCTTGCTCACGCGGCAAGGTTCTCGTTTGGTCCGGTCCGTGCGTCGTCGTCCAGGT
>DASRZG010000049.1:0-4179 GCA_035686585.1 Phycisphaerae bacterium | reverse complement strand
TGCAAAAGGCGGCGGAAAAATGCAATATAGAACTGACTGGTCAGTTCTATTCTAAGGATCGAGGCACGGGCAGGATGACGACCATGGACAAACCGGACCGACGCGCGAAGATCATGCAGGCGGCCGAAGGGCTCTTCACCGCCCGGCGGTTCCACGAGGTCACGCTGGACGACGTGGTCCGTGACGCCGGGGTCGGCAAGGGCACGGTCTACCGCTACTTCAAGGACAAGGACGACCTGTTCTTTCAGACGGCGATGCACGGGTCCGACGAGCTGTGCGAGCTGCTGGAACGGGCGGGGCCGGGCGATCGGCCCTTCACGGAGCAGTTGCTGGGCGCCTGCGAACGGATCAGCGCTTTTTTCCGCCGGCGACGGCCGCTGTTCCGGATGATGCAGAGCGAGGAGTCCCGCATGCACTGGTGCAAGGGGGAGCTCCGCACCGGCTGGAAGGCCCATCGCAAGAGGCTGGCGGCGGGGATGGCGGGAATCCTTCGCAGGGGCGTCGAGGAAAGAACGGTCCGGGGCGACGTTCCCGCCGAGGTCCTGGCTAGTATTCTACTGGGGATGCTGCGAACGCATACAAGAGAGTTGACGGAAACGCTTGGCGAGCCGCGGAGCCTCCGGATGGTCGTGGATCTGTTCCTCCGTGGCGCCGGGAAAAGCGCGCCCCGGCAAAGCGCGATCAAGAAGCCCTCGCCGGCAAGAACGGCGAACAGGGGAGGTCGGACATGAAGACGGTGCTGCGGCTCATCGCCTTGCTGGGCGCATCGGCCGGCTGGCTGGCGGGGTGCCAACCCGCCGACTATCGCCGCGAGGCGGACAAGGCTGCCTACGGGATCATCGAACGGGCACAGCAACAGTCGCTGGGGCGAACCGAACCGTTCGTCCTGGAACGCCCCGCCGACGCGCTGCGAAGAAAGCTCCTGCTGAGTCATAACCTGCCTCACGCCGGTCCGGCGTCGCTGGGTGCGGACGCTCTCCAGCCGATCGCCCACTGGCCGGAGAAGGACTACCTGGTCGGCGCGGCCGCGGCGCCCCCGCAGGCGCCCTGGCAGGACCAGCGCCCGCTTGTCCTGAGCCTGACAGACGCCCTGCAGGTCGCGGCCCGCAGCAACCGCGACTACCAGACGCGGAAGGAGGACGTCTTCCGCACCGCCCTGGACCTGGACCTGGAGGCGAACGCGTTCCGGAACATTCTCGCGGCGGACTGGGAGTCCGACTACAGCGCCGACCACAGCGGCGATGGGGCCGTGCGCGGCCTGGCCAACACGGGCACGACCTCCTGGCAGCGGAAGCTGAAGAACGGCGCCCTGCTGACGGCCGGGTTCGCCGTCGATCTGGCCCAACTGCTGACGCAGGGGCGCTCGTCCTCGCTGGGACTGTTTGCGGATGCGACGATCACGATCCCCCTGCTGGCCGGTTCCGGACGGCACATCGTGACCGAGGCCCTGACGCAAGCGGAGCGAGACGTGCTCTACTCGCTCAACACGTTCGTGCGGTTCAAGCGAACGCTGGCGGTCCTCGTGGCGAGCGAGTATCTCTCCGTCCTCCAGCAGCTCGACCAGGTCCAGAACGCCGAGGACAACTATCGCCGCCTCATCGCGGGAACGCGGCGGGCCCGCCGGCTGGCCGACGCGGGGCGGCTGCCCCAGATCCAGGTGGACCAGGCCCTGCAGGATGAGCTCCGCGCCCGGGATCGCTGGATCACCGCCCAGCAGTCGTATGCCCGCCGGCTGGACTCGTTCAAGATCACCCTGGGCCTGCCGACCGACGCGAACATCGACTTGGACCGGGGCGAGCTGACGCGGCTGGCGCAGGCGGCCGGTGTCCGCGGCACGGCGCCTGCGGGGACACGGCCTGAGGCGGACTCGGGCCCGGCGACCCAGCCAGACGGGGTGGCTTCGGGGCCGGCGACGGCGCCGGCGGCCGATGCGCCGATCGATCTGACGGCCCCGACCCGCGAAGGAGGCGGCCGGCTGGAAATGGCGGCCGAGAAGGCCGTCACCATTGCCCTGGAGCATCGGCTGGACTTGCGGACGGCCCTGGGGCAAGTCGATGACGCCCAGCGCCAGGTCGTGGTGACGGCGGACGCCCTGCGGGCGGGGCTGACCCTGACCGGGACCGCCGAGGCCGGCGAGCGCCGCGGGATCAGCTCGGCCGGGCAGCGCGACGCCCAACTCCGCCCGGAGAAGGGTGTCTATACGGCCGGGCTGCTGCTGGACCTTCCGCTGGAGCGGACCGCAGAGCGCAATGCTTATCGCAACAGCTTCATCACGCTGGAACGGGCGACCCGTGACGTGCAGGCGCTCGAGGACCAGATCAAGCTCCAGGTCCGCGACGCCCTGCGGAAGCTCCTCCAGGGCCGGGAGAGCTACCTGATCCAGGCCCAGTCGGTCACCGTGGCGCGCCGCCGGGTCGAGAGCACGGGGCTGTTCCTCGAGGCGGGGCGGGCGCAGATCCGGGACGTCCTGGAGGCCCAGGAGGCGTTGGTTTCGGCCCAGAACGCGCTGACGGCGGCGCTGGTGAACTATCGCGTGGCGGAGCTCGAACTGCAGAGAGACATGGGCGCACTGGAAGTGGACGAGAAAGGGAACTGGCATGAATACGAACCGGACAACCCCGACGCAGAATAGCAGGCTCCCGGGGCGTCTGCGGACCCGGCGGGTGCAGATGGCGCTGGCGGGAGGGGTGATCGTGGTGCTGGCGGCGGCGGTGTACGCCGTGTGGTTCACCCGGACGAGTGACGGCAGTAGCGCCGCGACGGTGCCCGTGCGCCGCGGGGCGCTGGTCATCAGCGTGACGCAGTCCGGCACGGTGCAGAACCGCGAGCGGGCCGTCGTGAAGAGCGAAGTCGAAGGCACGACCACGATCCTGTTCCTCATTCCGGAAGGCACGTACGTCGAGAAGGGCGACCTCCTGGTGGAGCTCGACTCCAGCCGCCTCATCGACGAGAGAAACCAGCAGCAGATCACCGTGCTGAATTCCGAGGCGTCTTTCATCCGCGCCCGGGAGGACCTCGCCGTCACCGTGAGCCAGACCCAGAGCGACATCGACCAGGCCGAGCTGACCTACAAGTTCGCCGAGCAGGACCTCACGAAATACGTGCAGGGCGAGTATCCCCGCGAAATCCAAAAGGCCGAGGCGGACATCAACATCGCCAAGGAAGAGTTCCAGCGGGCCACCGAGAAGGTGCGCTGGTCGAAGCGTCTGGCCGACGAGGGCTACGTCACGGGGACCGAACTCCAGGCGGACGAGTTGGCGGCCAAGCGGGCGCAGATCAACCTGGACCTGGCCAACTCGGCCATGGACCTGTTGAAACGCTACACGCATGAGAGGAACCTCGACCAGTTGATGAGCGATGTGGACCAGGCCAAGGAGGCGCTGGTGCGGACCGAGCGCAAGGCCTCCGCCGACCTGGTCCAGGCCCAGGCGGAGCTGAAGGCCAAGCAGTCCGAAAACGAGCGGCAGAAGGCCCAGCTCCAGAAGGGGGGCGACCAGATCACCAAGTGCACGATCACGGCCCCGGTGGGAGGCATGGTCGTGTATGCCACCACGGGCCAGGGGGGCGGGCATCGGCGCAACGTCCCGCCGCTGGAAGAGGGCCAGCAGGTGCGCGAACGCCAGGAGCTGATCCACCTGCCGACCGATGCGGCCATGATGGCCGACGTGAAAGTCCACGAGGCCAGCCTGCGGAAGGTCCGCCTGGGCATGCCGGTCCGCATCACCGTGGACGCCCTTCCGGGCCAGGTCTTCTGGGGGCGCGTCGGCAAGATCGGCCTGCTGCCTGACGCCCAAAGCGCCTGGATGAACCCGGACCTGAAGGTGTACGATACGGAGATCTATATCGAGGGCGACGCCCGCAAGCTGCGCCCGAGCAATACCTGCCGGGCCGAGATCATCGTCGAGCAGCACACCGACTGCCTGTACGTCCCGGTGCAGTCGGTCGTTCGCGTCGGCGGCAAGACGGTCGCCTACGTCCAGACCGCAAAGGGCCCCGAGCGGCGCGAGGTCAAGGTGGGCTTGGACAACAACCGGATGATCCGGATTGTCGAGGGGCTGAAAGAGGGCGAACCCGTCCTGCTCGCGCCGCCGCTGGCCCCGTCGGCGGTCCCGGGGGAACA
This sequence comes from Phycisphaerae bacterium, assembly GCA_035686585.1. Lineage (GTDB taxonomy): Bacteria > Planctomycetota > Phycisphaerae > SM23-33 > SM23-33 > DASRZG01. The sequence continues at coordinate 59 of DASRZG010000049.1, read as the reverse complement.
GGCGCAGGATGCCGGACAGGTCGTGGCGGTACCCCAGGCCGCGCCGGGCCCCGGGGAGA
>DASRZG010000048.1:0-36410 GCA_035686585.1 Phycisphaerae bacterium | reverse complement strand
CGGCCGCGGCGCCGAATGCCTTCGCCAGCAGGGACGCCGATTGGGCGGTCAGGGCGTCGTCGTGGCCGAGCAGCTCGCCGAGGGTGGGCATGGGTCACATCTCCAGGTGGTCGGGCGCCCAGAACCGCACCTCGTGCCCGGCGAGCATGCGGCGGACGGGCTCGATGTCCGCCCGGCCCGTCAGGTCCAGCACGCCTTCGGCGACGGGCACGGCCCGGTAGGTCTGCCCCATCCGGTCGATGGTGTACTGCACGGCGGAGGGCAGCTCGTACTCCTTGCGGTCGGGGTTCATCTCGATCGACGCGCAGGCGGTGAAGATCTCCTTGGTGAACAGGAAGCAGTTCATGGAGACGTACAGCTTGCCGTCCCGTGCGTACTGCTCCGGATTGGCGGGCTTCTCGATGAGGCGGCGGAGGTTGCCGGCGTCGTCGATGTCCATGGCCGCGAACCGGCAGATCCGCTCGGCGGGGATGTTGCTGCCGGCGATCAGGGCGTCGCGCTCGAAGGCGATGCTCGCGGGCGGGGTCGCCGACGCCAGCGCCGCTGCGGCGGTGGGGTAGTAAAAGTTGTCGGAGTTGAACACGCAGAACGGCTCGCCGGCGGCCCAGTCCTTCCCCGGCAGCACGGCATGGGCCGTGCCGAGGGGCTCATCCTGGACCGCGAAGCAGATCTCCGCCTCGCCCAGGCGGTCGCTGACGGCCTGGTAGTACCGGCGGATCGCCGACGCGCCGGGCGGGACGATCAGGCAGAAGTCGCGCAGCCCCGCGTCCATCAGGGCCTGGAGCGTGTGGTCCAGGAACGGCCTGCCGATCGGGATCAGGCCCTTGGCGCCCTGGTCGGCGAGCTGGGCGGTCCTGTTGTCCAGCTCCAGCCCGCCCACCTGCTTCTGCATCCGCGTGCCGAGGCCCCGGGCGAGGATCATCGCTTTGGTCGTCTGGAGTTTCGCACTCATGGTCCGGGGAATGTAGCCGTCCGCGGGGGGGATTTCCAGTCCCGTTTTGTCCGGTGCGCAGCGCGAGTTTGAAAAGCAACGACGCCGAACGGCCAAGCCAATCCCGGCAGTCGGCTTGCCGTTCGGCGTCGTTGCTGTTCTCCACACCCGGAAGGGCGCAAGCCGCGCCCGCGGCGCGTCCGCCGAGACCGGGTTGCAGAAGGGGAACGCAGACGGTCCATGGAAAAATTCTTCTCCGCCGTCGGCCCCAAGATATGGGGTGCCCACGCCTGGGAATACCCTATAGGACGGGTATGAAGGGGGTTGTGGAAACAGGTTCGGCGTTTTTTTCACTTTTTACCCCTTGCCATTTTCCCTTCCTTTCACTACATTTCCCTATGATAAGTAACCTGATCCCAACAAACGGCTACTTGGACCTTTCAGATGGCGGTATTCGTCGGCGAATTCGATCAGACGATTGACACGAAGAATCGCCTCGCGATCCAGTCGCCGCTTCGGGAGCAGATGAACCCGGCCACGGACGGGGAGGGTTTTTACCTGACGCTGGGGCCGGATCGTCATTTGTGGCTGTACCCGGACGAGTATTACCGGTCGATGCTTCAGAGGCTTCAGAGGCTTCGGGGCAACCCGTTCCCGTCTCGGCGGGCGCGGAAGCTGGATCTGCTGTTCGCCCTGGCGCGGGTGGTGAAGCCCGACGCGCAGGGGCGTGTGGTGCTGCCGGAGAAGTCGCGTGCCCGTGCGGTGATTGCCGAGGACGTGACGCTGGTGGGCAAGGGCGACCACATCGAGATCTGGCCCCGGCAGGAGTGGGAGCAGCACGTGGCCGGCCGGTTGCCGACGTATGGCGACGATCTGCTGGACGCGGGCGACGAAGCCGAGGGCGGCCACGAGGAGCAGGACTGACAACCGAAGACAGGAAGCGCCGGCGCGACACGGATGGCTTTACGGGCGCCGGCGAGGCATATCGTCGAGTTCACCCGACTCGAAAGGATTTGGCATGCTCGATTCCCGGCGGCCCCAGGGCGGCTCCAGCGACGGACAAGGATGTCTTCGCCAGGTTTTCGCCGAACTCCAGTGCCGCGGCGCAGGATCGAAATGCGAGGAAGGGCTCCGGCAGCGCCTGATCGTACTCGCGAGGCGTCTGGCGCGGGTTCAGGCCCTGGGAGACGAGTATGGCCGGGTGAGCTTCTCCGAGCACGTTCAGGTTTTGCTGAACGGGACGGCCGTGACGGTATGAGGCCGGCATCATGGATGATGCCGGCCATTTTCCTGTACTGCGGAAGGAAGTGACCGAGTTGCTTGTCGTGGAGGGAACCCGGACGCTGCTGGACTGCACGGTCGGGTTGGGAGGGCACGCCGAGTCGCTGCTGGAAGCGGCCGGCGAAGGGGCGGTGCTGATTGGCATCGACCTCGACGAGTCGAATCTGTTGAAAACCAAAGAGCGATTGGCTCGCTTCGGCGGGCGCGTCCGGCTGTTCGCGGCGAACTTCGCGGACGTCGACGACGTGCTGGCGGAGGCGGGAGTGGAGCGGGTGGACGCGATCCTGGCCGACCTGGGCGTGGCGTCGACCCAGTTGGACGACCCGTCGCGGGGCTTCAGCTTCCAGGCCGATGGCCCCCTCGACATGCGGATGGGGCGGGAAGGGCCCACCGCGGCGGAGCTGGTCAACACGCTGGGCGAGAAGGAGCTCGCCGATTTGATCCGCCGGCTTGGCGAGGATCGCTTCAGCCGGCGGATCGCCCGGGCGATCGTGCGCGGGCGGCGGGAAGGCCCGATCGACACGACGGTGCGGCTGGCCGGGATCGTGATGAGGGCCTATCCCCCCGCACGCGGGCGGTGGCGCATCCACCCGGCCACGCGGACGTTCCAGGCGTTGCGGATTCGCGTGAACCGGGAGCTGGAGAACCTTTCGGCCCTTCTGGAGCGTGTTCCGGGCCTGTTGGGCGTCGGCGGCAGGGCGGCGGTGATCAGCTTCCACTCCCTGGAAGACCGGCTGGTGAAGCGGTCGTTCGCCTCCGCCGTCGAAAGCGGGTCCTTTCGGTCGCTGACGCCCAAGCCGCTTCGGCCCGGGGCGGCCGAGACCGACAGGAACCCGCCGAGCCGATCGGCAAAACTCCGCGTGATGGAACGAATTCGATAGTCGCCGCGCGGGCCGCCAACGCGCCCCGCGGCGGACTGGGACGGAGCTTGGAACGATGACGCGCGATGTTCGAATCGTATTGCTGGTGGGCCTGGTCTTCATCTTCCTGTTCGGGCTGGTCCTGGGCGACCGGACCCTGAGGCTGTCGGAGGGGTCCCCGTCGAGGCCGCCCGCCGTGGCCAGCGGGCCCGTGCGGCCCGCGCCGGAGATCGCGGCCTCGCGGATGGTGGGAATCCAGGACCCGTTCCTGGCGCGCCGGCGCCCCCTCGCGCCGGCCCCCGGCCCGGGCCATCGCGCGGCGGTGGAGAGAGCCGACCTGCCCGGGCATACGACCGACCGCATGCTGCCGCCGCCGGTGCCGCTGGCGGCGCGCGTGCCGGCAGCCGACCCGACCGGCCCCGCGCCGGCCCCGCGGCCTCAGACCTACACGGCCGTCGCGGGCGATTCGCTGATCGTGATCGCGCGCAAGCTCTACGGGCGGCAGAACCAGGGCAAGTACAAGCTGATCTTCGAGGCCAACCGCGACCGGCTCGCCGACGAGAACTCGCTGAAGTTGGGGCAGGAGCTGATCATCCCGCCCCTGCCGTCCGACGCGGCGCCGGGGCGGGCGACGGGGGCCGCCCCCGCGGCGCCGGCGACGCGGACGCCCGATCGGACCTACACCGAGGCGACCCTGGCGGAGCTTCGCAGCCGCTTCGGCTCGTCCCGGTGGTACGAGGTCCGACAGGGCGACAGGCTGACCGACATCGCGCGCCGGCAGATGGGCAGCGACAGCGTCGCCTCCGTCCGGCGGCTCTACGAGGCCAACCGCGACCGGATTGCCGACCCCGACGTCCTGGCGATCGGGCTGAGACTGCGAATCCCCCAATAGCCGAAGGCCCCCGGCATGTTTCGAACCGTTTGTGTCATCCTGTTCCTGACGGCGATGGGCGTGGGGGTGGTCCAGTTGCGCCGGGCGCAAGACGCCTCGGCGGCCGAGACGTACCGCCTGGAGGCCGAGAGGCTGAAGGTGCGGCGCCAGCTGTGGGCGCAGCAGATCGAGCTGGAGGCCCCGATGCGGCCCGACTCGATCGGCGCCGATGAGCCGGCGTGGGCGCTGGAGTTGGCCGCGCCGGAGGCCGAGCCGCGACGGCAGTATCTGGCCAGGAACAACTGACCGCACCCGGGGCCCGGCGTGCGGGAGATGGGAGCGCCTGTGAGTGATTCCCCGACATCCCGGTGGCGATTCACCGTCGCCTTCGTCCTGCTGGCGGGCGCGCTGGCGGCGCTGGCGGGCCGGGTGGTGTGGATCCAGGTCGCCCGGGGCGACGCCCTGGGCGAAACGGCGGCGCGGCAGCAGCGGAGCCGGATCGAGCTGCCCGCCAAGACGGGCAACATCCTCGCCCGCGACCGCGACGGGTTCGTCCTGCTGGCCGGGTCGCGCCAGGTCCGCAGCATCTACGCCGATCCCGCCCTGCTGGGCGAGGAGAACTTCGTCGCCGCCGCCGACAAGGTGGGCGAGGCGCTCGGCGTGCCCTCGTCGGGCATCTACGAGACGCTGGTTCGCAACCGGTTCGAGCGGTTCGCCTGGCTTTCGCGGGAGGTCTCCGACGCCCAGGTCCGCTCCGTCGAGGAGTTGCGGATGCCGGCCGTCCGCGTCACCCACGAGTGGCGGCGCCGGTACCCCCACGGGCCCCTGGCGGCCCAGGTGGTGGGCTACCGGCGGCTGGACGGCGTCGGCGGGGCGGGCGTGGAGTTCCAGGCCGACGGGTGGCTGCGGGCCGCCCCCGGCATGAAGGAACTGCGGACCGACGCCGCCCGCAGGGGCAAGTACGCCCAGGTCACGTCGTACCGGCCCCCGCGCGACGGCCAGCACGTGCTGCTGACGCTGGACGTGGTCATCCAGGGCTACCTGGAAGAGGCCATGGCCGAGGCCGCCCGGCAGTACGAAGCCAAGAGCGTGATGGGCGTGGTCATGGACCCGCAGACGGGCGCGCTGCTGGCGATCGGCTCGGCCCCCGGCTACGACCCGAGCCGGTTCGACGACCCCGCCTATCGCCGGGAGCATCGCGACCACGTCCGCAACCGCGCCCTGACCGACCCGTACGAGCCGGGAAGCTCTTTCAAGCCCTTCATCGCCTGCGGGGCCGTCGAGATGGGCGAGGCGACGCTGCGGACGGAGTTCTTCTGCCACAACGGCCTGTACCACGCCTACCGGGGCGGGACGATCCGGGACTTCCCGGGCGAGCACTTCGGGACGATCCCGCTGCGGGAGATCGTGGTCCACTCCAGCAACATCGGCATGGCCAAGCTGGGGGAGCGCCTGGGCAACGCCTCGCTGTACCGGGTGGGGTGGGCGTTCGGGTTCGGGTCGCGGACGGGCGTGGACCTGCCCGGCGAATGCCCCGGCGCGCTGGTGCCGGCGGCGCGGTGGACGTCGTACGCCACCCGGCGGATGCCCTTCGGGCAGGGGCCGATCTCCGTGACCGCCCTCCAGTTGGCGACGGCGTTCGGCGCCATCGCCAACGGCGGGGTGCTGATGAAGCCGTGGATCGTCGACCGCGTCGTCGACGCCGACGGGACGGAGAGCCACCGCGGCGGTCCCCAGCCCGTCCGGCGGGTGCTGAGCGAGGCGGTGGCCGAGCAGTTCCGCCGGGACGTGCTGGTGCAGGTCGTCGAGCGGGGCACGGGCAAGAAGGCCCGCCTGGACCGTTGGCAGGTGTTCGGCAAGACCGGCACCGCCCAGATCGGCACGCGGACGGGCTACCCGGAGCGGGCGTACACCGCCACGTTCGTGGGGGGCGCCCCGGTCAGTCGGCCCCGGCTGGTCTGCGTGGTCTCGGTGTATTGGCCGGACTACGCCAAGGGGTACACCGGCGGCTCCGTCGCCGCCCCGGTGGTCCGCGACGTGCTGGGGCGGTCCCTGGCGTACCTGGACGTGCCGACCGACCGGTTCCTGACGGTGGCCAGTGCCTCTGGCGGAAGGGCGGCGGATTGAGATATGATCCCAGCGTCGGCCCGGGCTCTGGCGGCACTTGGAGTGTCGCTAACCCGGGCGGCGATATCTACCCTCCTGTGGTGCCGGCGAACGAGGATGCGACTGACGCGATTGTGCACCGAAGCCCTGCCGCAAGGCCCCGGCGATGCCGGCGGGCCGGTCGTCGTGGGCGATGCGGACGTCCGTCGGGTCATCCTGGACTCGCGCCGGGCGCAGGCAGGTGACTGCTTTGTGGCCGTTCGGGGCACGGCGACCGACGGCCACGCCTATATTGCCCATGCCGTGGCGGCGGGGGCCTCGGCCGTGGTGTGCGAAGATCCCACGGCCGTGCCCCCCAACATCCCCCATGCCGTCGTCGGAGACACCCGCCGGGCGGTCGGGCCTCTGGCGCAGGCGATCTGCGGCTGGCCCGCGCGGCGCCTGACCACCGTCGCCGTGACGGGCACCAACGGCAAGACCACCTTCGCCTACCTGCTGCGGCACATCCTCCGTGCGGCCGGGGCCGCGCCGGCGATGCTGGGCACCGTCGCCTACGACACCATCGCCCGGTCGGTGCCCGCCTCCACGACCACCCCCAGCCCGGTCGAGCTGGCCGAGCTGATGGCCGAGGCCGTCGCCGCCGGGGCGACCCACGCGGTCATGGAGGTCTCCTCCCACGCCCTCGACCAGCATCGCGCCGACGGCATCGACTTCGCCGTGGGCGTGTTCACCAACCTCACCCGCGACCACCTGGACTACCACCATACATTCGACGAATACGCCGCCGCCAAGCGGCGACTGTTCGCCTCGCTCGCCCCGTCCGCCACGGCCGTGCTCAACCGCGACGACGCCCGCGCCGGCCTGATGGCCGAGGGGATCGAGGCCGCCGTGCTGTGGTACGGCCTGTCGGGCGAGGCGCAGATGTCCGCGCGGATGACCGCGACGGGCGTGGACGGAAGCCGGTTCGTGGTCCGGTTCGGCGAGCGGCAGACGCCGGTGACGACGCCGCTGATCGGCCGGCACAACGTCTACAACTGCCTGGCGGCGATCGCGGCCGCGACCGCGGTGGGCGTGGACGTGGAAGCGTCCGCGGCCGCCCTCGCCGAAGAGGCCGCCGTTCCGGGCCGGCTCCAGCGCGTCGGCGGCGACGCGCCGTTCGCCGTCCTGGTGGACTACGCGCACACCGACGACGCCCTGGCCAACGTGCTGGAGGCGCTGGCGCCGGTCAAGGCGGCGGGCAGGCTGATCCTGGTCTTCGGCTGCGGGGGCGACCGGGACCGGACCAAGCGTCCGGTCATGGCCCGGGTGGCGGGGGCGGGGGCGGACCGGGTGATCGTGACCTCCGACAACCCGCGATCCGAGGACCCCGACGCCATCATCGACGAGATCCTCAGCGGGTTCGACCCGCAGGTGATGCCGAAGGTGGCCGTCGAGCCGGACCGGCGGGCGGCGATCGCGATGGCGCTGGAGGAGGCCGAGCGCGGCGACGTCGTCCTGATCGCCGGCAAGGGACACGAGGACTACCAGATCCTCGGCAGCCGGCGGGTGCACTTCGACGATCGGGAAACGGCCGAAGAACTCTTGCGCCAGAGGCGAAGTTGAGATAGAAAAGGGACCATGAGGAAGCTCGTCCCGGAAGAGATCCGACTGGCGGTGCGGGGCCGGTGGCGCTGGCCCGCCCGGACCGTGACCGTGGAGGGAGTCTGCACCGATTCCCGGCGCGTCCGGGGCGGGAGCCTGTTCGTCGCGCTGAAGGGCGATTCCTTCGACGGGCACGATTTCCTGGCGGCCGCCGCCGCCGGCGGCTGCGTCGCGGCCGTGGTAAACCTGAAGAGCCCGCTGGAGCAGGACTTGCTGAAGCGGTTCGCCGGGGGGGTGATCGGCGTGGCGGACACGACCGAGGCGCTGGGCGAGCTGGCGAGCCACTGCCGCGGCCAGATGGCCGCGACCGTGGTGGCGGTGACCGGCTCCAACGGCAAGACCACGGTCAAGCGGATGATCGATCACATCCTGTCGCGCCGCCTCCGGGGCCGGGCGAGCCCCGGAAGCTACAACAACGCCGTCGGCGTGCCGCTGACGCTGTTTGAGGTGGCGCCGGACGACGACTACGTCATCTGCGAGCTGGGCTCCAACGCCCCGGGCGAGATCGCCTCGCTGGCGCGGATCGCCCGCCCGAACGTGGCGGTGATCACCTCGGTGGGCCCGGCCCACCTGGAGAAGCTGATCGACCTGGAGCACGTGGCGATCGAGAAGGCGTCGCTGCTGGGCGCTCTTGTGCCCAACGGCGCCGCGGTCGTCTGGGCGGACAGCCCCGAGCTGGCCCGGGCGCTGCGGGCGTACGGCGGCGTGAGCCTGATCCGCTTCGGCGCCGCCGGCGACGCCCACCTGCGTCTGACCGCCTATGAGCCGGCGCCCGGCGGGTGCCGGTTGGAGGTCAACGGGCGGACCCGCACGGCCCTGCCCGCGCCCGGGCGGCACAACGCCCTGAACGCCCTGGCCGCGATGGCCGTGGCGCAGCGGTTCGGGTTCGGCGTCGACGAAGCCGCCGCCGCCCTGGCCGACTTCGCCGGCGCGGGCATGCGCCTGGAGCCGATCCACGCCGGCAGCGTCACCATCATCAACGACGCCTACAACGCCAACCCCGCCTCGCTGGCGGCGGCGGCCGAGTCGCTGGCGTCCTTCGCCGGGCGGCGGAAGGTGCTCGTCGCCGGCGACATGCTGGAGCTGGGCCCGGACAGCGAGCGGCTTCACTTCCAGGCCGGGCGCGACTTGGCGCGGACCCCGCTGGACGTGGTGGTGGGCGTGGGAGAGCTGGGCGGGCTCCTCGCCGCCGGCGCCGCCGAGGCCGGGACGGTCCGCACGGAGCGGATCGCGTCGGTCGAGGCCGCCCGCGGCGCCCTGCCGGCGCTGCTGGCCGGCGGGGACGTCGTCCTGCTGAAGGGCTCGCGCGGCATGGCGATGGAGCGGCTCGTGGAGCCCATTCGAGCGGCGTTCGACGGCGCCGCCGTCGAGGAGCGGACGTGCTGAACCGTTGGAGAAAACTCGCCACCGCCGCCGCCTGGGCCCTGGGCGCCCTGGCGGCCGTGCTGCTGGTGCGGTGGTCGATCTGGCCCCTGTTCGGGGGGCAGAAGCTGCCGCCGAGCGTGTGCGCTGCGGTGACGAGCATCCTGATGGGGCTGCTGCTGAGCCCGCGGACGACCCCCTGGCCGGTCCGTTGGAGAAAACCCGCCACCGCCGCCGCCTGGGCCCTGGGCGCCCTGGGGGCCGTGCTGCTGGTGCGGTGGTCGATCTGGCCCCTGTTCGGGGGGCAGAAGCTGACGCTGCGGATGGTGTGCGCCGCCGTGACGAGCTTCCTGGTGGTGGCGATGCTGAGCCCGCGGACGATCCGCTGGCTGGTCCGGATGAAGCTGGGAGACCGCCCCGAGTTCGACCATGCCGAGCTGAACGAGCTGACCCGACACAAGTCCGCCACGCCCACCATGGGCGGGATCCTGATCGTCCTGGCGATCCTGGTGGCCACGTACCTGTTCGCCGACATGGTCAACTTCTACGTCCGCATGGCCTTCATGGTGGTGATCTGGCTGGCCGGGCTGGGCGCGGTGGACGACTGGCTGAAGCTGCGTGCCGCCCGGCTGGCGCGTGCCGCCGGCGCCGACGCCAAGCCCACGCGAGACGGGCTCAGGAGCTACCAGAAGGTCCTCTTCCAGATCGCCCTGGCGGTGCTGCTGTCGTTCTTCATCCACCATCACGGCAAGCACAGTTGCTTCTGGCCGGACGCGGACTGGCCGATCGGGGCGAACCTCAAGGAGATGCTCGCCCGCGGGCAGGGCAGCGCGATGCAGTACTTCTTCCTGCCGATCGACGCGGGCCCGTTCGCGCTGCCGGTGGCGGCGTTCGTGATCGTGACGGTGCTGGTGATGGTCGGCTCGTCCAACGCGGTGAACCTCACCGACGGCATGGACGGGCTGGCGGGGGGGTGCATGCTGATCGTGGCGGCGGTGTTCCTTCTGCTGACGTGGGTAACGGGCGTGGCGCAGTGGGCGTGCCAGTTCCACCTGCCGTTCGTTCCCTCCTCGGCCGAGCTGACCGTGCTGTGCGCGGCCATGATCGGGGCGTGCCTGGGGTTCCTGTGGTTCAACTGCCTGCCGGCGCAGGTGTTCATGGGCGACACCGGGTCGCTGCCGCTGGGGGGGCTGATCGGGTACGTGGCCGTGGTCACCCGCCAGGAGATGATGCTGCTGATCGCCGGGGGCATCTTCGTGATGGAGGCGGTCAGCGTGATCCTCCAGGTGGGCTGCTTCAAGATGACCGGCGGGCAGAGGATCTTCCGCTGCTCGCCGATCCACCATCACTTCCACCTGCTCGGATGGGCCGAGTCGAAGGTGGTGGTGCGGTTCTGGCTGCTGGGACTGATGTTCGCCGCGGTGGCGGTGGCGACGCTGACGCTGCGCTGATGCGCGCTGTTGGTTCGGATGGCCTGGGAACACGAATTGCACGAATTAAGACGAATTACACGAAGACAGCATTTGTTGAGAAACAACATCATTCGTTTCGTGTAATTCGCTGTAATCCGTGTAATTCGTGTTTTCCCGCCCCCCGGGATGACAGGCTGAAACTGAGGATGAATGCATGGACAACGCCATGGACGGCGGACGGCTCCGGCGCGTGCCCCTGGGGCGCAACCCCACCGGGCAGGCGCTGATCCTGGTGGCGCTCTCGCTGATCGCGCTGGGCGTGGTGATGGTGGCCTCGACGGTCGGCGGCGACAGGCGCCCTCCCTCGCAGACCCAGGCCGACGGCGCCGCTGCCGCTCCCGCTGCCGAAAAGCCGCCCCGGACGGTAAGCTGGTACTACCGGCGCGACATCCGGCAGGGGATCTTCGCCGCCGCGGCCGCGGTCATCCTGCTGACGCTGTGGCGCCTGGACTACACCGTCTTCAATCGCCGCCTGTGGCTGACCTGGGGCCTGCTGGCCGTGGCACTGGCCGGCGCCGTGTGCGTCCTGGTCCTGGGGCAGGCGGTCGGCGGGCGCCTGCGGTGGCTGCGGTACGGGCCGGTGGGTTTCCAGCCCTCGGAGGTGCTGAAGTTCGCGGTGCTGATCGCCCTGGCGGTCTTTCTGTCGCGGCGCGGGCCTGAGATCCGCTCCTTCCGGCGGACGTTCCTGCCGGCGATCGCCCTGGTGGGGGTGGCCTGCGGGCTGGTGGTGACGCAGGACTTCGGCACGGCCGTGATCATCGCCCTGGCGGCGGCGGCGCTGATGTGGATGGCGGGCGTGCCGCTGCATCACTTCTGGCTGCCGGCCGGCGGGGGGGCGGCGGCGTTCTACCTGTTCGTCTTTCGCACGCCGCATCGGTGGGAACGGATGCTCGCCCTCGCCGAGCCCCTGACCAGCACCCGTCCGGCCTCCTACCAGCCGCGGCAGGCGCTGATCTCGATCGCCTCCGGGGCGGACCCGGCCGGGCTGGGGCGCGGCGTGGCCAAGTACGATTACCTGCCCGAGGACAGCACCGACTTCATCTTTTCGCCCCTGTGCGAGGAGCTGGGCGTGATGGGCGTGGTGCTGGTGATCGGGCTGCTGCTGATCTGGCTGTGGCTGGTCCGCCGGGCGGTGATGCGGTCGCCGGACCGCTTCGGGTCTCTGCTGGCGGGCGGGCTGGGGTTCCTGATCGGCCTGCAGGCGGCGATGCACATCGCCGTCAACGTCAAGTGGCTGCCGCCGACGGGCATCTCGCTGCCGTTTATCTCCGCCGGCGGATCCGGCCTGCTGGCCATGGCCGCGGCGGCGGCGATGATCGTCTCCGTGACCGCCCGGCGCCCGGCGGACCTACCGATCTCCGAATAAACCGCTGAGGGCGCGGAGATCGCAGAGGAGAAACGGACCAAAGCAAAACCTCCGCGTCCTCCGCGTCCTCCGCGGTGAGACAGGAACGGCGGCATGAGTGGACCGGTGTACATCTTTGCGGGCGGGGGGACGGGCGGGCACCTGTGCCCGGCGGTGGCGGTGGCGGAGGAGCTGACCGCGCTGCGGCCGGATGCGCGGGTCGTCTTCGCCTGCTCGGATCGGGCCATCGACCGGCGGGTGCTGTCGCCGCATCCGTATGCGATCGTTGCCCAGCCCGTCCGCCCCATGCCGCGGGGGCCGGCGGGGTGGTGGCGGTTCGGGCGGTCCTGGCGGGCGTCGCGGCGGCTGGCCCGCGACCTCCTGCGCGACCTGCAACCCGCGGCCGTGCTGGGACTTGGCGGATTCGCCGCCGCCCCCGTGACCGTCCGCGCCGCCCGCGCGGGCATCCGCACCGCCCTGCTCAGCATCGACGCCGTGCCCGGCATCGCCAACCGCCTGCTGGCGCGTAAGGTACTTGTTATCTTCGCCCAATACGCCCGGACCGCGCAAGCGTACGGCAAGTGTGCCAAAAAGGTCCGCGTCGTCGGTCCGCTGGTCCGGCGGGAGTTGCTGGCGGGAGATCCGTCCGAGGCCCGGGCGGCCTTTGGCCTGCGGGCCGACCGCCGGACGCTGCTGGTCATGGCCGGAAGCCAAGGGGCCGCCAACGTCAACCGGGCGGTCGCCGCGCTGACCGCGGACCTGGGTTCCCTGGCCGATTCGTGGCAGGTGCTGCACGTGGCCGGGCCCGAGAAGCTCGACGAGGTCCGGGAGCAATGGGCCGGCGCCGCCATCGGCCATGCCGTGGTGGGCTTCTGCGACCGGATGGACCTGGCCTTCGCCGCCGCCGACCTGGCCCTGTGCCGGGGCGGGGCGTCGACGGCCGGCGAGCTGGCCGCCACCGGCACCCCGGCGGTGGTCATGCCGTATCCCTACCACCGCGACCGCCAGCAGTACCTGAACGTGGCCGAGGCCGCCGAGGCCGGGGCGGTCGAGGTGGTCGAGGACCGGACCGACCCCGCCGCCAACGCCGTGTTGCTGCGGGCGTCCCTGCTGGCGATCATGGCCGATCCGTCGAGGTTGGAGGCGATGTCGCAAGCGGCCGCCGGGAGGGTGCGGGCGGACGCCGCCGCGGAGATCGCGCGGTGGATGGCGGGACCATGACGCGCCCCGAGGAATTCGACCGCGTGCGTACCGGTCATCGTTTAGCGGCGGTCGGAACGACCGCCTTCTTGGAGGTCGTCGTACCGACGACCGCTAAACGTTCCGGTTCCCGGTTCGCCCCGGTCCGGGTAAAGGGATTCGCCCGCGTCGGGCGATAAGAATAATGGAGTTCCCTTTTCCCGTCCGCGACAGCGTTTGACTGTTGTCGACGGAGGTCATACCATGGGCGAACCGATGGTCAGGGAGGAAGGTCAATCCGTCAAGGTGGGCGGCGCCGGCTGCGCGTACGCCGGGCGGCCGGTGCATCTGATCGGCATCGGCGGCTGCGGGATGCGGGCGTTGGCGGAGCTGCTGATCGGCCGGGGGGCGGTGATCAGCGGCTCGGACAGCGTCCCCTCGGCCGCCCTGGGCCGGCTCACCGAGGCCGGCGCCCGCGTTCACGTCGGCCAGCAGGCGGAGAATCTCCCGGACCAGCTTGACCTGGTGGTGCATTCGGCCGCCATTCACGAATCGAACCCGGAGCTGCTGGCCGCGCGGGCGCGGGGCTGCGAGGTGCTCAAGTACAGCCAGATGCTGGGGAGGCTGATGAGCGACCGCTGCGGCGTGGCGGTGGCCGGGACGCACGGCAAGAGCACGACGACGGGCATGGTGGCGTATTCGCTGGTGTCGGCGGGCAAGAGCCCGTCGTACGTGGTGGGCGCGACGGTGGGGCAGTTGGGCGGTCCCAGCGGGGTGGGGGAGGGCCCGCACTTCGTGGTGGAGGCGTGCGAGTACGACCGGTCGTTCCTGAACCTCCAGCCGACGCTGGCGGCGATCCTGAACATCGACGACGACCACTTGGACTGCTTCCAGGACCTGGAGGCGATCGTGGAGGCGTTCCGGGCGTTCGCGGCCAAGGTGCCCCCGCACGGGGTGCTGGTGGTCAACGGCGACGACCGGGAGGCGATCAAGGCCGTCCGCGAGCCCGCCTGCGAGGTGCAGACGTTCGGCCTGAGCCCACGCAGCCGGTGGCTGGCGGCCAATCTCAACAGCCGCCAAGGCCGATACGCCTTCGACGTGCTGCTGGACGGCAGGGAGTTCTGCCGGGCGGAGCTGAAGCTGGCGGGGCTGCACCAGGTGTACAACGCCCTGGCGGCGGCGGCCCTGCTGCATCACGCGGGCCTGACGGGCGATCAGATCGCCGCCGGGCTGGGCGGGTACGAGGGCGCCCACCGGCGGATGACGCTGAAGGGCCAGCCGGGCGGGATCACCGTCCTGGACGACTACGCCCACCACCCCACCGAGATCCAGGCGACGCTGCGGGCGATCCGCGACCAGTACCGCCCGCGGCGGCTGTGGTGCGTCTTCCAGCCGCATCAGCATTCGCGGACGCGGTTCCTGCTGAAGGACTTCGCCCGCAGCTTCAGCATGGCCGACGAGGTGATCGTGCCGGACATCTACTTCGTCCGCGACAGCGAGCGCGAGCGGGACCACATCAGCTCCGCCGACCTGGTCGCCCAGATCGGGCTGGGCGGCGGCAGGGCGGTGTACCTGAAAGAATTCGCCGACATCGTCGAGCACCTGTCCGGGGCGTTGACGCCGGGCGACCTGGTGGTCACGATGGGCGCGGGAAACATCTGGGAAGTCGCCGATGACATTGTTCGAAGACTTGGAACAGATCGTTAAGCGGGATGTCCCCCTGGCCCCGTACACCTGGCTGGGCATCGGCGGGCCGGCGCAGTACCTCATCGAGCCGACGAGTATCGAGCAGCTCGCGGAGGTCCTCCGCCGCTGCCAGGACAACGAGGTGCCCGTGCACGTCCTGGGGGGCGGGGCGAACCTGCTGGTGGACGACTCGGGCGTCCTCGGGGCGGTGATCAAGCTGGCGGGGGAGGAGTTCGGCCGGGTGGAGATGGGCCCGGAACGGATCAAGGCCGGCGCCGCCGCCGACCTGAGCAAGCTGGTGCTGCGCTGCGTCCGCGACGGCGTCAGCGGGCTGGAGTGCCTGACGGGCATCCCCGGCACCGTCGGCGGGGCGATCCGGATGAACGCCGGCGGGGCGTTCGGCGACATCGGCAACGTGATCGAGTCGGTCACGCTGATGGACGTCGACGGCGTGCCCTTCACCCGCATGCGCGGCGAGCTGGCCTTCGGCTACCGCTCCACCAACATCGCCGCCAAGGTCATCCTCGACGCCGAGCTCCGGGCGGCTGAGGACGACCCGCACCGAATCCTCAACCAGGTCAAGCAGATCTGGATCTACAAGAAGAACACCCAGCCCCTCGGTCACGGCAACGCCGGGTGCGTGTTCAAGAACCCCCGCGGCGTCTCGGCCGGGGCGCTGATCGACAAGGCGGGCCTGAAGGGCAAGACCATCGGCGGGGCGAAGGTCTCCCAGAAGCACGCCAACTTCATCGTCGCCGACACGAACGCCCGCGCGTCGGACGTGCTGAAGCTGATCAACGAGATTCGCGAGGCCGTCTACAAGCGGAACGAGATCTACCTGGAGCTGGAACTCGAAGTGTGGTGAGCCATGGACGGACGGACGGCGGTTGACGGGGCGGCGTCGGCGGCGGCCGGATCGGCGGTCAGACCGCTGGAGATCACGGTCCTGACCGGCGGGCCCGGCAGCGAGCGCGAGGTGAGCCTCGCCTCCGGCGCCGCGGTGGCCGAGGCGCTGGTGCGGGCCGGGCACGCCGTCCAGTCCCTCGACATCACCCCCGCCGACACCTCCGCCCTCGACCGCGAGGGCGTGGACGTGGTCTTCATCGCCCTGCACGGGCCGTTTGGCGAGGACGGGCAGGTCCAGCGGCTCTGCGAGCGGCGGCGGCTGCCGTACGTCGGCTCGGGCCCGGACGCCTCGGCGATGGCGATGGACAAGAACGACGCCAAGCGCGTCTATCAGCGGGCCGGGCTGCTGACGCCCGACTGGACGGTCGTCGAGGCCGACGAGTCGGCCGATCACTGGCGGGCGTCCCTGCGCCGGTTCAGCCCCCCCTGCGTGGTCAAGCCCGTCGACTCCGGCTCGAGCGTGGACATCACCATCGCCCACGACCTGCCCGCCCGGGACGCCGCCGTCGCCGACCTGCTCCACCGGTACGGGCGGGTGATGGTCGAGTGCTTCATCGCCGGGCGGGAGCTGACCGTCGGCGTGCTCGGCGACCGCGCCCTGCCCGTCGTCGAGATCCGCCCGGAACGGGAATTCTACGACTACCAGGCCAAGTACATCGACGACGCGACCGAGTACATCGTCCCCGCCGACCTGCCGGCGGACGTGGCCCGGTGCGTCAGCGAGGCGGGCTCCAAGGCCCACGCCGCCCTGGGCTGCCGCGACCTGAGCCGGACGGACTTCCTCCTCACCTCCGACGGAACGCCGTGGGTGCTGGAGACCAACACCATCCCCGGCTTCACCAGCCACTCGCTGGTCCCCAAGGCCGCCGCCGCGGCCGGGGTGGACTTCCCGACATTGTGCGACCGCCTCGTGCGGATGGCCCTGCACCGGGCCGGGAGGTGACACGGACGTGGCCAGGAAGACCTCCAAAAACGGCAAAGAGCCCCAGACGCCCGAGAAGCCTCCCAGGCGCCGCTCGACGGATTCGAACGGGCGGGGGCTGTCGCTGAGGATCGTCCGAGCGGCCGTGGCGGGCGCGATCGGAATCGCCCTGCTCGCCGCCCTGTACGGCCAGAAGGCCCGGCTTCACGCCTCGCCGGCGTGCCGGGAACGCCTGGCGCGGATCCGGCTGGCCAACAGGCCGGACTGGATGCCGCGGGAGCTGACGTACGTGATCACCTCCGAGATTCAGCCGGCCGGTTTCGATGGCAAAGGCAATCCCCGCTCGGTCTTCGAGGAGGGCATCGCCCGCGACGTGTGGGCTAAGGCGACGGCCAACCCCTGGATCGCCCAGGTCGACCGGGTGGTGCGGGGTCCCACCGGCGACGTGGCCGTGTATGCCCAGTACCACAGGCCGCGGGCGCTCGTTCGCTCCTCCGCCAAGCCGGCGATGCAGCTCATTCCCGTCACGATCGACGGCGTGGTCCTGCCGACGATCGACGGCGTCCTGCTGGACGTGGCGGCCTTCAAGCAGATCCACAACGTCGCCGGGGAGCCCCCGGCCGCGGGCCAGGTGTGGGAGGCCTCCGACCTCGCCGACGGGCTGAAGGTGCTCAAACTGTTCTGGAGCAAGCCCTACGTCGACGAGATCACCGTCATCGACGTGCAGAACCACGACGGCAGGAGGGATCCGCGGAAGCCGGAGATCACCGTGGACGCCCAGATGGGGTGGGGGCCGAAGTGCGAGATCATCTTCGGCCGGCTGCCCGTCGGCGACGACTATGCCGTCAGCCTCGAGCGGAGGATGGCCTACCTCGACCAGTACTACCAGCAGAACGGGCGGCGGCTGACGGGCCCGTCCGCCGCGAGCCTGGACCTCCGCTTCGACGAGCTCCATGTCACCTACCCCGAGAGATGACCCGGACGCCGTGCCGGCCAGGCCTGCGCCGCTGTGGCGGGGCGCGGACTGGGCGCTGCTGCTGGTGTCCCTGGCGGCGCTGATCGCCGGGTCGTTCCCCGAGTGGTTCCTGCCCTCCCACGTCAGCCGGGCCATGCCCGCCCCGCCGGCGCTGTCGGTCCTGCTGGCCGCACAGGCGGGGTTCGTCCTGGCCTTCTGCCCGCTGTTGCTGGCGCCGAGGGCGGGCCGGGCGCTGTGGCGGTACCTCGCCGAGACGATCGGGGAGTACGCCCTGGTGCTCGTCGCCTCCGTCCCCCTGTACGTGACCGCCGCCTGGCTGTCCAATGCGGCCGCGGGCGACGTGATCCGGTCGGTGGCCCACCTGACCACTGTCGCCCTGGCGGCGTGGGGGCTGGGGCTGCTGTTCCAGGCCGGCGGGGCCGCCGCCTGTGTGGCCGCGCTGGCCGCGGTGATCGGGGTGGTCGGAACGACCGCCGCCTGCTATCTTCTAGCCGAGCTGGCCGACTCCCCGCCCGGCTGGGCGTGGCTGGCCGACCTGAGCCCCGTGCTGCGGGCGTTCCGCCTGGCCCGGCCGTCCGCCACCTGGCTGCCCGGCCCGGGGTGGTCCTGGCTCGCCTGGCCCGCCGTCGGCCTGGTCGCCGCCCTGCTGGCGGCGGTCGTCGGGAAGCGGGATGGGACGTCCCGGGTGGCACCCTCAAGCCGTCGTTTGGCTTGAGGGTGAGGGAAGGGGGGGCGCCCGGGCAGGGCCAGCCATCTTTCCCACCCTCAAGCTCCGCGATCCGCGAGACATCACGCGGATCACTGCGCTTGAGTGTGCCACCCGGCCTTCACGCCTCCAGCACGGCCTCGACGCGGATGCGTTGGCCTTTCCGTTTCGGCAGGGGGGCGGTGCAGCCTTGGACCTCTTCGCCGTTGACCCGCAGGCGGCTGACGCCCTTGCACAGGCGGTGGGGGTTGCGGACGGTGATCTCGTAGACGCCGCCGCGGAAGCGGCGGGTGGCGGTGAAGCCGTCCCAGCGGCGGGGGATGCACGGGTCGATCCGCAGCCCCTCGTAGTCGGCGCGGATGCCCAGGATGTACTGCGTCGCCGCCACCCAGCACCAGGTGATCGAGCCGGTGATCCACGGGTTCCTGCCGCGGCCGGGCTGGCGGAAGGGGGCGGCCTGGACCTGGGCGCTGAGGGCGTACGGCTCGATCTCCCGGACCTCCGCCCGGTCGTTCTGCATGATGGGCTGGAAGTTCATGAAGGTCTCGAAGGCCAGGTCGCCCCGGCCCAGGGCGGCCTCGGTGCAGACGCACCAGGCGTTGACGTGGCTGTAGACCGCCCCGTTCTCCTTGAACCCCATGTTCAGGATGCCCAGGCTGCCCACCTGCGGATCGAAAGCCGGGCAGGGCGGGTCGAGGATCCGCAGCCCGAAGGGCGTGCCCAGGATGCGGCGGGCGCTGTCCATCGCCCTGCGGGCCCGCACCGGGTCGGCGGCGGCGCACCAACCGGCGAGGGCCTGCGGCTCGAGGAAGATCCGGCCCCACTTGCCCGACTTCCTGCTGCCCAGCACCCGCCCCGTGTCGGCGAGGAACATCCGGCGATACCACGCCCCGTCCCAGGCGTGGGCCTCGATGGCGGCGACCATCTTCCTGCGGCGCCCCGCCCACGTCCGGGCCTCCCTCGCCCGGCCCAGTTGGCCAAAAATCTCCTCCAGGTCCCGGCAGCCGGCGCAGAAGAGCATGGCGTTGAAGACGCTCTCGGAGCTCTTGTCGCGGGGGTTGAGGCAGTCGTTCCAGTCGGCGTGGCCGGTCGCGGGCAGGCCGCGCGGGCCCCGGCGGGCCCAGAGGACGTCCATCGCGATCACCATCTTGTCCAGCAGCGTCCGCATGCCGCCCCCTGGGCCGCTGGCGCAGCCGGGGCAGGCCTGGACGAAGGGGAACTGCTCCTCCAGCAGGCCCATCTCGCCCGTCTCCTTCAGGTAGGCGTTGACGAAGATGGGGTACCACGCCTGGTTGTCGAGAAAGCCGCTCTCCCCGTCCCAGTTCGGCGGGGCGAAGTTCTTGGTCAGCGTGCCGTCGCGGTGCTGCACGTGGGAGAGGGTGCAGATGGTCCGGCGCGCCAGCGGCGCGTCCAGCACGGCCGCCGACAGCACGGCCTGGCCGTTGTCGCGGAAGCCCATGCTGCCGCCGCCGCCCCAGCTCACCGGCGAGACGCCCACGCCGGAGGAGATGAAGTTGATCACCTGGTACGGCGCCCAGGTGTTGACGACCGTGTCGAACCGCCCGTCGGGCGTGCGGGCCTGGAAGGCGGACAGTCGCTCGTCCCACCGGCGGGCGAGTTTGGCGAAGGCGGCCTGGACGGTCTTGGGGTCGCGGTACCTGGCGATCCGCCGGCGGAGCGGCCGGCGGGTGTCGGCGGCGCCGAGCTGGTAGACGATGGTCCGCGAGGCCCCGGGGGCCAGGTCCCAGTCGTGGGCCAGGCCGCCGAGCGGGTACAGGCCGTTGGCGCAGATGTTGGAGGGTTTGCCCGTCTCGACGGCGATGGGCCGGCTCTCGTCGCGGCAGGGGCCCAGGAAGTGGTCCCGGCTGCCGTCGTAGCCGACGGGTTTGGCGTTGGAGGTGAAGTAGCCCACCGGGAACACCCAGGTGGCCGTGCCGACCGTCGTGCCGACGTCGTCGGGCGTCTCGTGCCAGAACACGCCGTCCTCGTAGCGGTAGCGGCTGCACGTGGCGGCGTTGTCGATGTTGAGCAGGTCGCGCATAAACCCCCACACCGCCCACTCGGCGTAGGAGAAGGTCCGCAGCCTCCGCCGGCGGCTGGAGCGGTTGGTCAGGGTGAGCTGCCAGACCTCCAGCGCGTCGGCCGGCGGGACGAAGTAGAGCATCTCGGCCTCGATGCCGGCGTGGCGGGTGGTGATGCGGTTGTAGCCCAGGCCCACGCGGCATTCGAACCTGGTGCGCCGCAGCGGCGTCTGGACGGGCGCCCAGGTGGCGGACCAGTACTTGCCGGTGGCCTGGTCGCGGATGTAGACGTACCGCCCCGGGCGGTCATAGGGCGTCAGGTGGAACTTGTACCTCAGCAGGCGGTGGTGGAGCGGCTCCTTCCAGAACGACGTCCCCCCGCCGGTGTGGGTCAGCAGGCCGGTGTATTCGCCGTTGCGCATGTAGTTGTGCCACGGCTGGGGCAGCAGCGGGTGGGTGATGACGTATTCGCGGCGGTCGTCGTCGAAGTGTCCGTAGCGTGCCATGCGGCGCTCCTGTTGTCCGTTGCCTGGATGGAGCATCATCGCGCAGGCGGGGGAGGTTTGCCAGCGTCTTGGGCGGGCACGTGGCGGGGGAGGGAGCCTTCCGGGGGCGCCGCAGCCACCCCTGTCCCGTCGGGGTGAAAGCGAACGGCCCGGGCGCCTCCTTTGCGAAGGCGCCCGGGCCGTCTCAAATCCTGCCGGCCGTCGTGTCGGCTACGCGATGGACCACAGCGAGGCGACGCTGTTCTGGTAGCCGATCAGGAATTCCACGTTGGCGTCGGACATCAAGTGCTCGTGCGTGGTGAAGACCATGTCATCGGTGTTCATGTGCGGCAGGTGTGCGTAGCTCATGATCCAGGTGTCGGGCAAGGTCGTGCTGTTGTTGACGTGGTTCAGCCCGAGGATATGGCCGAGCTCATGCGAGGCCACGTTGCCGAGGACCACGGCCACCTCGTCGAGGGTGTTGCCGAAGGGCTGCCCGAAGGCCCAGGCAAATTCGGCGCCGAACACCACGACCATGTCGCTCAGGTCGCTGTTGTTGGTGTTGATGCCGTCGGCGATCCCGCCCGTCATTCCGTCCGGCGACAGGTTGCTGCCGACGAAGACGGTGGAGTACTGCCCGCCCATGGGCTTGACGGTGGTGAAGGAGATGTTGCCGAAGGCGGCGTAGTTTTCCTCGACGGTCGCGACGATGCCGTTGATCAGCTCCTGGGTCTGGGCGGCGTCATAGCCGAAGAGATCCGCCGACAGCGGCGACTGGTAGGTCTCCGTGGGGATTCCCGCATACGTGGCGCCGAAGGCGTCGATCAGGTACTCGGCCACGCCGCCGTCGAAGTTGAGGTAGACCAACTGGTGCCGGAACACCGGGGCCTGACCCTGCGACTGGGTGATCGTCAGGCGGTACTTGCCCTGGTCTGTCTGCTGGAAGCTGCCTGCTTGGTGCCACCCGCCCGCGATGGCGACGTAGTACGTGTCGGCCGCGGGCGTCAGCGCGGTCTGCCGAAGGGTGACGGAGGGGTCGAGCTTGCCGTCGGGGAAGTGGCCTTCCAGGTCGTAGTACGGCGAGGTGATGTTCCCGATCATGTCGCCGTTGGAATTGAACACGGCCATCTTGCCCTCCATCGGGCTGCCGATGCGCCTGGTGTCCAGGCCCAGATGGATCTCGGTGAAGGCCGGCAGGAACCCCAATTCGTAGATGTCGTAGTCGTCCGGGGCGATGATGTCGGCCGTGATGGCGTCCTCGGGCTTGTCGTTGGGGCCCAGCACCGCTGTGTCGCCCTTCCAGATCACCGGCGTGGCGGTCTGGGTGGCGTCGTCGAAGGTGAAGTTGGTGTTGCCGTCGTTGAAGACCAACACGCTCAGGGTGTAGGGGCCGGGGCTGCCGCTGACGCTGATCATCACCACGCCGTCGGCGGTGGCCCGATGCCCCATGGTGCTCAGGGACGTCACGAGGATGCCGCCGCCTCCGTCGTCGAGGGCAATGCCCCACGAGGTCTCGTAGTACAGGATGTCGCCCATGTGGACCTCGACGCTGTACACGTCCACGTCGGAATTGGCGGGCCGGGGGTCGTTGTCGCCGATCCTGCCGCGGAGGTCCAGGACCTTGTTGGGCTTCAGGATCGGCACGCCGCCGGTGAGGTCGATGGCCGTGGCGGCCGTGTCTCCGGCGTCGCCGTGGATGAACCGGTAGAGGAAGTCGCCTCCGGCCATGCCGTCGCCGGTCGGGAACGCGGTGTTGTACTCGCCGTCCACCAGGTTGCCGCGGCGGTCGCTCACCACCGAGCCGTCCAGGGTCAGCAGGTAATTGGTGCCCTTGTTGAGGCTCACGAAGGTCTTGCCCAGCAGTCGGATCGTCAGCGTGTGGGTCAGGTCGTCATAGCTGAGCGCATGCGGCTGGAGATCGGTGATGCTGAAATCGTCGGACTCGGTGGGCCCGAACAGGCTGTTGTGGGAGACCACCAGGTTCAGGGTGGACGGCCGGCTCGGATGCAGCAAGCCGGTGGTGATCGTGCCGAAGTCGATGTCGTGCGCGAAGTAGATGACGATCCGGTCGGTCAGCACCTGCACGTTGTTGATCTGCGGGCTTCCCACGCCTCGGGACTGGGTGCCGATGGTGACGTTGCCCGTGACGGTCGTCGGGTTGGCCGTGTAGACCGGCATGCCGCTGGCGGCGAAGAGGCCGTAGTGCTCGGTGGGGTCTACCGTTCCGGTGATCGAGCCCCTGACCTTGACCCGCTTGACCAGGCCCGTGCCGCGGACCTGATCGTCCCAGGTGCCGAACCAGCCGTTGGCCCCGGCGCCCACGCCGGCGGAGATGGCGGAGGCGATCATGTTGCCGCCGATGTTGACCTGGTTGACGTCGCCGCCGCCGAGGATGTCGGTGTTCAGAGGGGTCCGCCAGGGGAGCGTGGTGCGCCCGTCAAACTGGACGTTCGCCGCCTCGACGCCGTGGGCGGGGTCGAAGCCGGCGTCGGACGGGTCGATCCCGGCGACGATGGTGCTGCTGGTCATGTCGCCGCGGATGCTGACGCGCCCAACGTCGGTGGCCGAGGACAGCAAGGCGTTGATCATCAGGTCCATCTGGGCCGAACCGATGCCGTCGCCCGCCCGGACACGCCCGAACAGCGTGCCTTGCCCCTTGTCGGATACGCTCAGGCTGCCCAGCGGCCCGTCGGTGCTGACGATGCCGTACAGGTTGCCGCCGCGGACGTTGAACCGGCCGATGCCGGTCAGGCTTCGAACGGCCGTGTCCGTGACCATGTTGCCGTAGGTGCCGTTGCGAATGCTGAACTGGCCGATGCCGCCGTTGTCGACGGTGATGTTGGCGTTGACGTCGCCGTTGCTGGTCAGCGAGCCCAGGTCGCCGGACAGGACGTGGATCCCGCCGGTGGCGGGGTTGACGGACAGGACCGCCTGGCCGGCGCTGGGGTCGGCGATGATGGAGTTGGCCGACAGCCTGCCGATGCCCCCGGCGGTGACGATCTGCTCTTCGCCCAGGGCCATCTTGCCGCCGGTGATGTTGCCGCGAACGTTCAGCGATCCGATGCCGTTGATGATCGTGGCGATCGAGGCGGTCAGGTTGCCGGCGATGTCCATCTTGCCGATCATGTAGGCCGTCAGGCCCTCGTCGCCCGCGAGGCGATCGAAGTTGCCCGCCAGCTTCCACGATCCGATGGCCCCGGCCACCACGTCCACGCCGTTCAGGCCGCCGGTGGCGACGGACTTGGCCCCGTCCCAGAGCTGCCAGTGGGACCCGTCGGCCACGGCGCCCGTGGCGAACTTGCCGATGTCGCCCTGGATGGTCATATCGCCGGTGATCGCGTTGTTGCGGAACGTCAGGCTGCTCAGGCCCAGGTCGTCGTCGCCGGTGACGTGGATGGTCTTGGCGGCGCCGGGCATGTCCAGCGTCAGGCTGTGCCCCGCGCCGGCGCCCTGCAGGACGACCTGCCCGGTGGCGGGATCGTAGCTGCCCTGCCCGTTGCCGTTGTAGGTGATGATCAGCCCGTCGGCGGCGACGTACCGGCCCGCCTGGAAGCGGTGGGCGGGGTCGGCGCTGAGGGGCGGCGTCGGGCCGTCCACGGTCGACGCCACGCCCAGCAGCGGGACGGGCACCACGCCGAAGCAGGTGTCCGCCAGGATCAGGCTGCCCGCCGGGCTGGCGATGCCCCCGACGCTCATCACGCCCAGGCTGCTGACGCCCGGGGCCGCGACGTTGTCGCCCAGCGTGAAGAAGCTGCCGTCGACCGGGTCGACGCCCAGGGCCACCACCGACGCCGTCCAGTTGCCGCCGACGCTGAGGGTCTTCAGGTCGGCGCCGCGGACCTTGCCGGTGGCCGGGTCGTACCCGCCGATGATCTGCGAGTTCGTGACGTTCCCGGACACGCTGATCCGGTCCATGTCGAACATGCTGCCGATCGTCGCGCCGGTCATGTGGCCGCGGATGTTGACGCTCTTGATGCCCGTCCCGGCCCACAGGCCGCCGTTCAGGTCGCCCAGGATGCTGACGTTCTCGACCTTGCCGGCCGCGGACACCTGCCCGTTGACGTCGCCGGCCACCGAGAACTTCATCAGGCTGCCGTCGGTCGTCACGTCGGCGTCGAGGTTGCCGCCCTTGATCGCCAGCGAGCCGATCCCGCGGGACGAGTAGACGACGTTGCCCGCGACCACGTTGCCGCCGGTGATGGACAGCTTGCCGATCGCGCCCGCCAGGGCGCGGACGTTAGCGTCCAGGTTGCCGTTGACGATCGTCAGGGATCCGATCCCGCCGCCGTTGGCGATGAGGTCGCCGGTGATGGCGGCCGGGTCGCCCGCGGTGCCCTTGAGGATGACCTTGCCGATGCTGGTGGCGGCTTCCAGGCCGCCCAGGACACCGTTGGTCAGCGTGACCGACCCGATCGATCCGTGGAGCGACCGGATGACGCCGAGGATGTTGCCCCTGGCGGGGTTCGCGGCCTTGTCGGTCAGCTTGATCTTGCCGATCGACCCGCCGGAGGTCAGGTCGCCGACCAGGTTGGCGCCGTCGACGAGGGACAGGCCGCCGATGGTTCCGAGGACCGTCACGTCGCCCAGGATCGTCGGCGCCACGAGCACGAACTGGCCGCCCATGTCCCCGTCGAGGACCAGGCGTCCGAGGTTGCCGTTGACCTGCACGTCCGCGTACAACGACCCGTCGATGTCGATCTTGCCGACGTTGCCGCCGACATACAGGGAGGTGAACAGGTCCAAGGCCGGGCCGTTCTTGACGCCCTTCACCTCCAGCACGTCCAGGTCGACGGCGATCTTGAACTGCAGCGGGACCATGTCCGGAAGCAGCATCGGGTTCGTCCCCAGCGTCGCGTAGCTGGTGAACCGGCCCACGCTGCCCTCGACCCTCAACTCGCCGGTGAACCCGTTGCGGGTCGTGATCGAACCGATGTCCGCCTGGACGGCGTCGTCCATTGTGGTGATGTTTGCGGAGATCATGCCCATCCGGGAGATGATCTGTCCGATCCGCCCGGTGGACCGGATCTCCCCGGAGATGTTGCCCATCACGTCCAGCACGCCCAGTTGCGTGGTGGTCGGGCCCTGCAGATCCAGCACGGAGTGGTCGTAGTGCCCGCCGATGACCGCCCGGTTCAGGTTGGCGGCGATGCTGAAGTAGTTGCCCGCGAAGTCCGCGCCGGTGGACAGGGTGCCGATGGAGCCCACGTACACGTTGTAGTTGCCGACGATCTCCCGCGTGGCGATGAACCGGTCGATCTGCAGCGGGATCAAGATGGTGTTCTGGACGATGTCGCGGGCCTTGAGCTCGTCCAGCCCGTCGGTGGACCGGATGTAGTTGATGGTGAGGTCGGCATTGGGCCCGATGCCTCGGATCGCGCCGAACCGGCCGCCGTTGGTGCTCAGGACGGACCGGTGCATGCCCGGGCCGCCGGCCAGGATCTGCGTGATGGCCGGGCGGTTCGGAAGCGGCAGGTTCGCGGAGATGAAGGACGTGTCGATGCCCTCGGTCTCGACGGTGGTCTCCACCGTGTCGATCCACTGGCCGGCGATCTCCGCACCCCGGATGGCCCCCCCGGGGCCGCTGAACCGGACGACGCCGATCCCGCCGGTGAACGGATACACGCCGCTGCGGTACACCTGGTACGTCTCGACGTCGCAGGCCATGATCAGCGAGGTGCAGACGGCGCCGTTGGTGCCGATGACCCGGCCGATCGCGGGCGTGCCGATCGGCAGGGGGTTGGCGCCGCCGGTCAGGATGGCGCCGTTCAGGACGTGCCCCGCCCCGTCGATGAGGACGGAGTCGATGCTGGTCCGGCCGATGATGGCGGCCATGGCCCGGTCGCCGGAGCCGTCGTCGGCGAGCCCGTCGCCGACGCGGATCGTGCCGATGGTGTCGGCCTCGATGACGCCGATCACGCCGTCCCAGGAGTCGGGCGCGGTGACGTTGTCCGCGTTGGCGACGGCCAGGTCGAGGTGACCCTCCACGAACACGTCGCCCAGCCAGCCGCCGGCGCGGACGACGTTGACGTCGCCGGTGACGTGGATGCCGTCGATGGTGCGGTTCAGCCAGCCCATCTGGGGGTTATTGGGCGCCGGGGCGGTGGGCTCGCGCCCTCGGATCCACTCCCCGACGTCGCCGACGGCCCGGCCGATGTTGCCGCCGGTCTGGATGGTGTCGATCGTGTCGAACAGGCCGGAGACGATGTCGCCCTTGGTCCCGTTGATCACGCTGGTGGTGCCGGTGCCTTCCACGAAATAGGCGTTGACGGTTCCCACGCCGCCCAGGTTCAACTGGCCGTTGCCCATGTGATTGACGTGGACGACGTCGACCACGTCGCCGGCGCCGGGGATCGAGAGGGTGAAATCGCCGGTGGCCTCCACCCGGCACAGCACGCCGCCGGTGGTGCCCTGGACGGGCAGCACGTAATACTGGTAGCTGGTCAGGACGGGAGTCACCGCGCCGGTGACCGGGTCGGTGACGGTCATCGGCAGGCCCGTCGCCGGGTCGATCTGCGCCCCCGGCGTCAGCACCACCCGTCCGCCGCCGTCGTCCTCGATCGTCGAGATCGTGCCGTCGTCGACCTGCGTGGGCGACATGAGGCCGATGTAGGAGCCCCACCGGACATAGATGTCCCCTTCGACGTCCACGTACCGGAAGTCGGCATTCTCCCCGTGCGTCAGGTACGGATTCGATCCTAGGGGCGCGGTGCCCCAGTCCCCGCCCACGTGGATCAGGTCGCAGTAGACCGTGTGGTCGGTGATGTTGTCGGTGTTGATGGCGAACTCGCTGCCGCTGAAGACCGAGCCGACGACGTCGACCACGCCCAGGCCGCCCGTGGCGTACAGGCCGACGGACGTGTCGGCGGCGGAGTTGAAGTTCTGGATGAACGCGTCGGTGTTGACCACAGCGAAGCCGGCGCCGGCAACGGCGGTTATCCCCGCGCCGCCGGCCGTGGAGGCCACCAGGCCGATGTTGTTGTCGACCTGCAGGAGGGTCAGGTCGATTATACCGCCCCGGAAGCTGACCATGTTGCCCTGGCCGTAGACGCGCGCGAAGAGCCCGTTGGGGCCGGCAATGCCCGCGACCTCAAAGGCCCCGAAGCTGCCGCCGGTCACCTCGATGTCCATGTTGGTGCGCGTTCCCGTGCCGCCGTAGCTGGGATCATAGTCGCCCAGCGTGTGGATGGCGCCCAGGGAGGCGGCGTTGGCCTTTCCCAGGGCGGTGGTCAGGTCATCTTCCGGCTTGTCCCGCGCGGTCAGGTCATCCATGAAGAGCGTGTAACAGAAGTCCGTCCAAAGGATTGCCGTACTCGCACAGACGCGCACGTAGTAGATGCCCGCCTCCGGCGCGGTGAAGGTCAGCGGCTCCTGGTGCCTTTGGTACCCGGTCGTGTACGGCCACGTGACCCTGCTCTGGAGCCCGTGGTCCTCGATGGTCTCGTAGCCGACCGAGGCCAGGTAGTTGAGCGTCCCGTCAAAGACATCCAGGGCGAAGCCATTGTACATGAACGGGGCCGCGTCGAGCGGGTCGGTGACCCAGCCGGGGGAGTCGGAGATCCCGGTGATCGGATCGGTCCAGACGCCTAACGCGCCGACGGCGTCGATCCGGACGGTCTGCCCGGACATCAGGCTGATGGCCCACCAGTCCTCGACGTCGTTGTGGTTGCCCGGGCCGGCCAGGTCGCCCCAGACGGCGATCTCGCCGAACTCGTTGGAGATGAACTGGAAGTCGTCCGGCGTGTCGTTGACGACCGTCATCAGGTTGGCGTAGTCGGTCCACTGGGTCTCGGGCAGCGGGTCGGTGTCCGGGGGTTTCCACTCCAGCTCGCGAACCGGCCACCAGATGGGAACGTCGACGAGGGATATGAGGGGGTCCCTCGGGACCGGCACGTTGAGGTCCGACAGGTGCGAGTCGGAGTGGGGGATGTTGGCTTTGCCTCCGACCGAGACGCTGCCGTACGAGTTGCCGTAGACGTCCAGCTCCCCGAGCGTGCCGTTGACCCGCACCAGGGCGTTGTCGGGGCGGACCCCGGTACCGGCGGCGAAGTCGGTGTGGAGGACCAGGCGCCCCAGGTCGTAGGGGATCTCCACGTTGCCCCAGAGCAGGCCCGTCTCGATGACGTCGATGCTGCCGCTGCCGTGGACGCCGCCGGCGATCACCCCCGCCACCGCCAGCTTGCCCATGTCCTGCGCGGGCCGGAGCAGGTCCAGCTTGACCAGGTTGTACCCCTCGTCATACGTCACCGACCACAGGAAGCGCCCCTGGGGGCCCAGGACGCTGGTGGCGGCCAGGTCCGACAGCTCGTCCAGGCCGGTTTCGGCCAACGGGATGGCGGCGGTCCCGCTGAGGACGTACAGCATGGTTCCGGTCGTGGCGTAGAGGTTCGCGCCGAAGTACTCCAGGCCCTCGATCAGGTCCAGGGACGCGCCTTGGAAGGTGACCTCGCCGATCTGCGTGAGCGTCCCGGTGACCGGGTCGATCCCCACCAGCGTGTTGTCGGTGGGCTTGGCCGTGACCGGATCCACCCAGGTGCCGATGGCGGTGAAGGTTCCGCCGGCGTCGATGACCATCCCGTGGTACTTGGAGACCTCCGGGTCCAGTTCGGCCAGCGGCGTGACCAGCCCCGTGGTCGGGTCGATGGTCACCAGCCACAGACCGGTGGGCGCGGGAATGGCCGGGTTGGAGCTGACGACCATGCCGATCGCGTACAGCGTGTCCGTGTCGTCGAACTCCAGCGCCTGGATGTTCACATACGTCCATGCCGGCTGGGAGGCGTCGGTCAGCACGCCCATGGCGGTGATCGTCGGGGCCCCGCCGTCCGGCGACCAGGGCGCGCTGGGGATTGGGGGGATCATCGGGTCGCCCGGCCAGCCGATGGACGCGGGCACCTCCGGGGTGTACTGAATCTGGATCAGGTTGCCGGTGGTGTTGTCCACGGCGTAGAACGTCCCCGCCGAGTCGGCGGCGAGGGCGGAGACGCTCTGTCCCAGGTCGCCGTCGATAATGGTGGCCATGGGGCAGGCGACCGTGATGCCGGCGTGAAGCACGCCGCCCGGGAACTCGCCGATCGGCGTGAACGGGGTAGCCACCCCATACGGGCCGGTGATGGCCGTCGCCACGTGGCGGTTGGGCAGGCCCTGGGTGGGTATGTGAAGCCCGCCGATCAGCACGCCGCCGGAGCCGGCCGGGGCCCGGGCACCCCCGGTGCTGATAAACGGGGGCTGGGACGCCTGGTACAACTGGATGTCCACCTGGCCCACCGGCACCATTTGCGGGATCGCCGGCGTGACCACCTGGTTGATCGTCACGCGCCCCACCTCGGTGAACGTCAGCTTGGTGGTCATGTCCGCTTGGGAGATGTAGATGGCGAAGGGGTCCACGTTGGCGGGCGGGTTTGTCTCGATCCGCGCCAGGATGGACGTGGCGTTAGAGCTGAACACGCCGTAGAGGTCCGTCCCGTCGCTGGCCAGGTCGGTCATGTCCTGTTGGCTGAGGTTCCCGTTCAGCGGCGTGCAGTTGCCGTTGCCGGGATTGACCGTGTACACCGTGTTGGCGTCGCAGATGTACAGGGCCCCGTTGAAGAACTCCAGGCCGGTGGCGCCGGTGATGGGGGCGTTGTTGTTGGTCACGTCCACCAGCGTCTGCGGCGGCCCGATCTGGCCGGTGGTGTCGGTGATGGTGAAGATGTTGGCCCCGTCGATGCCGTAGAGCTGCCCGCCGCTGTAGGCCATGTCGGTGACGCGCCCGGTCCCGCCGGGCACGGCCAGAGGCGCCGTCGGGTCGACGATCGTGCCCATGCCCGTGGCGTAGTCGATGTTGATCAGGTACTGGCCGGCCACCGCGGGCGGCGGAGGGAGATTCATGGGGTCCAGGTCCACCAGGAAGCCCGCCGCCACGATGGTGCCGGCCGCATTGACCGTCATCGCGTCGATGGTGTAGCCGTAGAATGGCTGGAGGCTGTCCGTGATGAGCCTGTTCGACCCCGGCACCCGCGTGCCGTTCAGCGCATCGACCACCCACAGCTGGTGCAGGAAGTTGTCGAAGGAGTACAGTTCCTGGGCCGGCAGCTGGGCCGGGCGGCGCGCCAGACCCAGAACGATCTGCTGGTCCAGGTACGGCGGGGAGCCGATAATGGTGTCCAGATTGCCCAGGCCGCTGAAGCCGCCGAAGACGGGGGAGGGCCCCCAACCCGGCCCGCCCATCATGCCCGATATGTCCATGAGGTTGACGTCCCCGGTCTTGTGGTCCAGAGCGAGGATTTCGGCCTTGCTGCCGGGGTTGCCGGCCATGGTCACCAGGATGAACTTGTCCTGGGACCCGTTGTAGACGAACCACTCTCCCGCTTGCAGCGTCGTCAGCATCAGCCTTTGCTCGAGCGATTCGAACAGCGGCCCCGTGCTGCCCATGTTCGTCGAGTGTTCCATTTTAGGGTCGGACCTCATTGTTCCCCTCCTACTTGGGTTTAGCTTGACTTCAGCGACAACTGAACTTGCCTTGCTAATCTCCGGGTTCACGCCCGGCTGTTACAGGCTCCACGTTGCGACATTCCAGTTTCGAGCGAACGGTGTGAAGTTTCTCAAGTGTGCCTGCCAGGGAAGACCTTTACAGAGAGGATGAGGGCTATCCAGCCCCCGGCCCGGCGTGCAGCCATGTAAGTGCTTGAGCGATAACGTTTCTCCACAAAACTGCAGTCCGTCTACTGCATGGGACCCTCCGAGGTCCCCGGCTCCGTTCCCCCCTGCCAAGCTTATATGGTAAACCGAGAACGGCCAACTAACAACCGGGAAAAAGGTCCTTTTTCCCGCGCGGCCCCACCCGCCGGCGAACCGGAGCAGGCCCCGATGTGCCTGGCGGCGCGGTGTCAGAGCATACGACGGTACTCGCGACGGCGGCAACCGGCAGGAAACCATGCGAATGTAGACGCACGACTACTTCGAATGTTTCAAGAAATTGCCTGACCTCCTGGAATATTATCGTAAGCAGGTGAGCCCATTTGAAGTGGCCGCCCCGGTGGGGGCGTGGGGCGCGGGTGTGCCGCGCCTGGCCGAACCGGTTGCGGCCCGGCGGTTTCCGGCGATGCGATTGGACGGGACCGGACAGAGTCGAGGCGACGACGCGTTGATCCCGGCGGCCGAGAGCCGGCGGATGTTCGACCGCATCGCCGAGCGGTACGACCGGCTGAACCACCTGATATCACTGGGGTTGGATCGGCGGTGGCGGGAAGCGGCGGTGGCGGCGCTATCCCCGGCGGCCGACGAGAGGTACCTGGCGGACTCGGTGGAGGATTTTCCCCCCCTCGCCGGCGCGGTGGCGGAGATGCTGGCGGGCGGAACGGCGCGGCTGTTCCTGGGACGCAGGCCGGCCGGGACATGACGGCACGTCGGGGGTTGAACTGCACGAGGCCGCGGATAAGGTGGCCGGTCAGGAACGGCTTGGTGACAGAGGGCGCGCCATGGGAAGGTCGAACGCAGCGGTGGCCGTGTGCATGGTGCTGGCGGCGGCCTGCTGGGCGCACGCCCAGCCGGTCGTGGGCTGGCGGACGGACGGGACGGGCCGATACCCCGACGCCGACCCGCCGATCACGTGGTCGGCCCAGGAGAACGTCGTCTGGAAGACGCCCATGCCCGACTGGTCCAATGCCACGCCGGTCGTGGTGGGCGAGCGGATCTTCGTCTGCTCCGAGCCGGCCGATCTGATCTGCGTCCGTGCCTCCGACGGCGAGGTCATGTGGCGCAGGCCCAACGGCTACGAGCAGTACCTCTCGCCCGAGGAGGCCGCGAAGGTCAAGGAGGACCTGGCCAGGGCCAAGCCCATCCGGCAGAGATACAACGCCGCGCGCAAGGCGTCCGCGGAGGCGGACCGGGAGTGGAAGAAGGCCCCGGACGACCCGGCCGTCAAGGCCAAGGCCGACCGCCTGAAGAAGGAGGCAGCCGCGCTGGCCGAGGAGCTGGAGCCGCTGACGAAGTACGCCCCGCCCAAAGCCAGCGCGCTGACGGGCTATTCCACTCCCACGCCGGTCAGCGACGGCAGGTTCGTCTACGTCCACACCGGCCTGGGCACCACGGCCTGCTACGACCTCGACGGCAACCGCAAGTGGATCGCGATGACCGACAAGCCCCGCCACGATTGGGCGGGCCACAGCAACTCGCCCCTGCTGGCCGACGGCAAGCTGATCGTGCACGTGGTCGACGCCACGGGGCTGGACGCCGCCACCGGCCGGGAGCTGTGGCGAACGAAGTCCCGGTGGCACGACATCTTCGGCTCGCCCATTTCCGTGAACGTCGGCGGGACGGCCGTGCTCGTCTCCCCGGGCGGCGACGCGATCCGGGTCGCCGACGGCAGGACGCTGGCGCGCGAGATGTTCCACCACGAGTTCGCCGCCCCGGTGGCCGAGGGCCGGGTGGTCTACAGCGTCGGGGCCGGCGATAGCGACTGCATCGCGATCCAACTGCCGGAGGAGGGAGGCGAGGAGCTCGCCCCCAGGGTCCTCTGGCGCAAGCCGATCCGCAAGGACCGCTACTACGCCTCGCCGCTGATCCACGACGGGCTGATCTACGCCGTCACCCGCCGGTGCGTCCTGAGCGTCCTGGACGCCGCCGACGGGACGGTCGTCTACGAGAAGAAGCTGGAGATGGGCGGCGACCCCAAGGACGAGGATCAGGTCTTTGCCAGCGTCACGCTGGCGGGCGGGAACGTATACGTCAGCCACCGGCTGGGCACGACGGTGGTGCTGGCGGCGGGCAGGGAGTACCGCCAGCTTGCCGTCAACAAGCTGGAAGAGTTTCGCGCGTGCCCCGTTTTCGTCGGCAGGCGGATGTACGTCCGCGGCATGAAGCATCTCTGGTGCATCGGGCGGTAGCCGCGGCGGGGGTGGACAGACGGCGTCGGGGTTCCCCCTGGGCGCGCCGCCGGCGAGATGGTTCAATGAAGCCGTGATGCCTTGTTCGGAGTCGCCCCCATGGCCAAGATCGTGATCATCGGCGCCGGCAGCGGGTTCGGGAGCCGGCTTTCCCTCGACGTGCTCAGCCGCGAGCCGCTTGCGGACTCGACCATCGCCCTGTGCGACATCGACCCCGGGCGGCTTGAGGACGTGGCGCGGTACGTCCAGCGCGTCATGGACGCCCACAACCTGCCGGCGAAGCTGGTGGCCTCGACCGACCGGGCGGAGATGCTCGTTGACGCCGATTTCGTCGTGACGAGCGTGTCGGTCGGCGGGGCGGCCTATTGGGGCAAGCCCTACGAGTACGACATCCGCATCCCCGCCTCCTACGGCGTGGACCAGTCCGTCGGCGACACGATCGGCCCGGGCGGGGTGTTCCGCTTCCTGCGGACCGCGCCGGTGCAGTTGGAGTTCTGCCGCGACATCGAGCGCCTCTGCCCCGACGCCCTGATGCTCAACCACACCAACCCCATGGCCATGCTGACTTGGCTGCACCACGCCGCCTCCTCCGTCCGCAACGTCGGCCTGTGCCATTCCGTCCAGGGCACCACCGCCCAGATGGCGCGCTGGGCCGGGCTGGAGCCGGGCGAGATCACCTACCACGTGGCCGGGATCAACCACCAGGCGTGGGTGCTGGCCTTCCGCCGCGACGGCGAGGACGCCTACCCGCTCCTCCGGAAGGCGTTCGAAGCCGACGAGGAGCTCCGCCGCAAGGAGTCCGTCCGGTACGAGATGATGAGGCAATTCGGCTACTTCGTCACCGAGAGCACGCGGCACAACTCGGAGTACCTGCCCTATTTCCGCCGCACGCCCGAGCTGCGCGAGCAGTTCGGCCTACCCACGCGCGAGGTGTCCGCCACCGAGCCCCGCCGGCGGGCCTGGGCCCGTGACGCCGGCAACGCCGAGGCCGATCCGGAGGTGCCCGCGCTGGTCCGGTCCAACGAGTACACCTCCGCCATCATCGAGGCCGTGGTCACCAACGTCCCGGCGCGGATCCACGGCAACGTGATGAACCACGGCCTGATCACCAACCTGCCCGAGGGGTGCTGCGCGGAGGTGCCCTGCCTGATCGACGCGGCCGGGGTCCATCCCTGCCACGTCGGCGAGCTGCCCGCCCAGTGCGCCGCGCTGAACCGCTCCAACGTCTCCGTGCAGGAGCTGGCCGTCCGGGCGGCCCTGGACAGGGACCGCGAGGCCGCCTTCCACGCCGTCGCCCTCGATCCGCTGACCGCGTCGGTGCTGCCCCTCGACAAGATCCGCCGCATGTTCGACGAAATGTGGGACGCCCAGAAAGACCTGCTGGCGTGGATGGGCTGAGCCGCCCGCCTTACGCTGTTGATCTGACTTGACGGAAAGGGACTCCGGGATAGAATAGAGGCGGCGCGGTCGCCTCTGTGCCTTATCCGGGGCCCATTCGACCTGCTTCGCGGCCGGGAACGGGCCCACCGATCATCTCTTCACAGATGGAGCCAAAGGGAAGGAGAGCAAGATGAGGACCATCGGAATCCTTGCGCTGGGGCTTTTCGCCAGCGCGTTGGTCGTCCCGCCCGTCGCTCGGGCCGACGAGAACGCCACCGCGGAGTTCGACTGCGACAGGGACACGTATGTGAACGGCTTTTACCTCGAGCAGTACTGGAACGGCGGCGCCAGGCTGTACGGGCGGGGGGCCAAGTGGAACGAGAACAGCGCCCTGTTCGACTGGGATATGCAGGTGATCCAGGACTGGATCGATCTGCAGGCCGCCCCGGCCGGCTACTACCCCGTCTTTGAGCTGTCGGTCATGCCGACGGGTGCGATCAGCGGGGACAACATCGTTCAGGTCAACACCCTCAGCTCGATCACCGACTGGGCCGAGGGCGACGCCACCGTCCAGTCCAACTTCAACTGGACCGAGGGCACGCTGGCGGGCACGTTCCTGTACGCCCAGACGGCCTGGAGCGGGACCCTCCAGCCCGACGTCGCCAACAGCATCCCGTGGACGAGGACCACCGACGGGGCGGCGGTGACGGATTTCTACGACCTGGTGCCCGACTTCATCAACGCGGCGCCCCTGGAGCTGTCGGTGGCCGACGGCGATCAGTACGTCTCCGTCGAGCTGGACTACGCCCTGACGCAGGATCTGCTGACCAACCCGAACAACCGCGGGCTGTTCCTGACCAACGGCGCCAACGGCCCCACCGCCAACTGGGAGATGTACTTCCACGAGGAGACCAACGCGGCCCGCGGGCCCGCCAGGCTGTCCGTCCGCTTCTCCAACGCCCCGCTGGAGTACCTGTGGCAGGGCGGAACGGGCAACTGGAGCGTACCGGCCAACTGGCTGCCGCCGACCGGGCCCGCGCCCGACGGCACGGCCCTGTTCCGGACCGGCTCCGGCGGCACCGACGTGGTGACGCTGGACAGCAATCCCACCATCGCCAACGTCCGCGTCGATGGCACCCAGGACTTCGAGTGGACCGGCGGGACGCTGACGGTCACGGACACCTTCACCTTCGCCTCCGACTTCACCGGGGCGCAGGATTTCTACGGGCAGATCGCCGGCCCCGGCCGCCTCCGCGTCGAGAAGGGCCGATTGGACCTGCTGGCGGCCAACTCCTTCGCCGGCGGGGCCTACGTCGCCAACGGCGCCCGCCTGCACCTGCACAGCGCCGGCGCGCTGGGCACCGGGCCGGTCGAGCTCCACGGCGTGCTGTACACCAACGCCGACGGGTGCCTTTCCAGC